>JBLGCN010000172.1:0-5350 GCA_047617405.1 Natronomonas sp. | reverse complement strand
TGTTCTCCGGGTGTGTTTCCGCGAACCCGCGGTGGGCGATACAGTCCATACGGCCGTTTGCGGGCGGGAACGCTCGGGTGTTTCGGTCCCGCCCGGACCGAGGCTCGGAGAGCGAATCGGCCGCTGTCGGGGCGCCCGGAGGGTGGTCGCCGCCACGCGCCGGACGAGGGAGGGCGACGGGACGGCTTTTTTATTCACACAGGCTCTTAGCTCAGGTATGTCAGTCGAGTTTGACTTCAGCGACCAGGTCGTGCTGGTGACGGGGGTCGGCGGCGCGCTCGGGAGCGCGGCGGCCGAACGGTTCCTCGCGGCGGGCGCGACAGTCTGTGGCGCCGACCTTGTGGCGGCCGACAGCGAGGACTTCCTGTTCGAGGAGCCCGACCGGATCGACTGCTATCAGGGTGATTTCACCGACGAGTCACAGGTCGAGGACACCGTCGCCGACATCATCGAGAAACACGGTCGGTTAGACGCCCTGCTGAATATCGCGGGTACCTGGCGCGGGGGCGACCCTATCGAGAGGACCGACGCGGAAACCTTCGATTTCCTGTTCGGTGTGAACCTCAAGACGATGTTTCTGGCCTCGAAACACGCCGTTCCACACCTCCGGGAGACCGGCGGGGCGGTCGTCAGCGTCTCGGCGCGCTCCTCGCTCGAGGGCGGCGAGGGCGACGGTATCTACCGGGCGACGAAGGCCGGTGTCCGGCTCCTGACCGAGACCATCGCCGAGGAGAATCTGGGCGACCTGCAGGCCAACGCCGTGATGCCGAGCATCATCGACACCCCGATGAACCGGGACATGATGTCGGGCGCCGACTACGACACGTGGGTCGACCCGGCGGATATCGCGGATGTGATGCTGTTTCTGTGTTCGGACGCGGCGGGTGTCACCAGCGGGGCCGCCGTCCCCGTCTACGGGGAGGCGTAGCGCAGCAACGCCGGACCACGGCACCAACACTGGCCGGAAGCCTGCGGGTTTGGCGTCGAGATTCCGGCGGGCCCGACAGTAACAGACGGTGTGAGTGCCAGGATACAGAATGCTTTTTACCCAGGTAGTGTATGAAAGCGCCAATGGAGACCGGGACCACATGACGATGGACGAGCGGATCGAGGAGTTGGAGACGATGCGCGAGGAGGCCCGCAAGGGCGGCGGCGAGGAGCGGATCCAGAAACAGCACGACCAGGGGAAGCTGACCGCCCGCGAGCGGGTCGACTACTTCCTCGACGACGGCAGCTTCACCGAGTTCGACGAGTTCCGGACCCACCGCTCGCACACCTTCGACATGCAGAGTCAGGAGTACTACGGCGACGGTGTGGTGACGGGCTACGGCGAGGTCAACGGTCGCACCGTGTTTCTGTTCGCCCACGATTTCACCGTCTACGGCGGGTCCCTGGGCGAGATCTTCGCCGAGAAGGTGACGAAAGTGATGGACAAAGCCCTCGAGACGGGCGCGCCTGTCGTCGGACTCAACGACTCCGCCGGCGCGCGCATCCAGGAGGGGATCGACTCGCTTGCCGGCTACGCGGACATCTTCCACCGCAATCAGAAGGCAAGCGGTGTTATCCCCCAGATCTCGGTGGTTATGGGGCCGTGTGCGGGCGGGGCGGTCTACTCCCCGGCGATCACCGACTTCGTGATGATGGTCGAGGACACCAGCCACATGTTCATCACCGGCCCTGACGTTATCGAAACCGTGACGGGCGAGGAGGTCGGCTTCGACGAACTCGGCGGGGCGGGCACCCACGCCACGGAGTCCGGCGTTGCACAGTTCACCGTCGCCGACGAGGAGGAGGCCTTAGACCAGGTGCGTCACCTGCTGTCCTATCTCCCGCAGAACAACGTCGAGGACCCCCCACGGGTCGACCCCTGGGACGACCCCGACCGCGAGGACGAACAGCTACAGACGGTGGTGCCGGACGAGCCCCGCAAACCATACGATATGACCGACGTCGTCGGGGGTGTGGTCGACGAGGGCTCCTTCTTCGAGGTTGCGGAGGGGTTCGCCCGGAATCTGGTGGTCGGGTTCGGCCGGATGGACGGTCACGCGGTCGGTGTCGTCGCCAACCAGCCCCGGGTCAACGCCGGGACACTCGACATCGACGCCTCGCTGAAGGGCGCCCGGTTCGTTCGCTTCTGTGATGCGTTCAATATCCCGATCCTCACCTTCGTCGACGTGCCCGGCTTCATGCCCGGCACCGACCAGGAACACGACGGGATCATCAAACACGGGGCAAAACTGCTGTACGCGTTTTCGGAGGCGACGGTGCCGCTGGCGACCGTGATCACGAGAAAGGCCTACGGCGGGGCCTACGACGTGATGGCCTCGAAACACATCGGCGCCGACGTCAACTACGCCTGGCCGACCGCCGAGATCGCCGTGATGGGGCCACGGGGTGCGGTGAATATCCTCTACAGCGACGAACTGGCCGAGGCCGAGGACCCCGATGCCCGCCGCCAAGAGCTCATCGACAACTACCGCGAGGAGTTCGCCAACCCCTACACCGCCGCCGACCGGGGGTTCGTCGACGACGTGCTCGACCCACAGGAGACCCGGCCCCGACTGGTACAGGACCTGAAGATGCTGCGCTCGAAGCGCAAGTCCCAGCCAAACAGGAAACATGGCAACATCCCACTCTGAGCCGGCCGTGGAGGTGCCGGGCGGGGGCACACTGTCGCTCCCGGCGGACGCGACGGCGGCGGAGGCGGCGGCAATCGCCGTTGCTGTCGGGGCTCACCTCCAGGACCGGCAGACGGCGGCGCTCGCGGCCGCCGAGGCGACAGAGGGGGACGACCGGGCGCCGAGGGGCTGGGCCTTCGCCGGCCGTCGGGAGGCGCTGACCGGCACACCCGGGCGCACGACAGGGGCGGAACCGACAGACAGATGGGCGGTTGCGGCACGACTCAACGGACTCAACCATGACTGACTTCGACAAAGTGCTCGTGGCGAACCGCGGGGAGATCGCGGTTCGCGTCATGCGAGCCTGTGAGGAACTCGGTATCGACACCGTCGCCGTCTACAGCGACGCTGACAAACACTCCGGCCACGTCCGCTACGCCGACGAGGCCTACAATGTCGGTCCGGCGCGCGCCGCCGACTCATACCTCGACCACGAGGCCGTCATCGACGCCGCACAGCAGGCCGGCGCCGACGCCATCCACCCCGGCTACGGCTTTCTCGCCGAAAACGCCGAGTTCGCCGGCAAAGTCGAGGAGACCGACGTGACGTGGGTCGGCCCCACCAGCGACGCCATGGAGCGCCTGGGCGAGAAGACCCAGGCCCGGCAGATCATGCAGGCGGCGGACGTCCCGATCGTCCCCGGGACCACCGACCCCGTCACCGACCCCGAGGAAGTCCGCGAGTTCGGCGAGGACAACGGCTGGCCCGTCGCCATCAAGGCGGAGGGCGGCGGCGGCGGCCGCGGGATGAAGGTCGTTCGTGACCCCGAGGAGGCCGAGGACCAACTCGAGAGCGCAAAGCGGGAGGGCGAGGCCTACTTCGACAACGACTCGGTGTATCTGGAACGCTATCTCGAGAACCCCCGGCACATCGAGGTCCAGATCCTCGCCGACCACCACGGCAACGTCCGCCACCTGGGTGAACGGGACTGCTCGCTCCAGCGGCGCCACCAGAAGGTCATTGAGGAGGGGCCTTCCCCCGCACTCACCGACAAGTTGCGCGAACAGATCGGCGAGGCCGCCCGCCGCGGCGTGCGGGAGGCCGACTACTACAACGCCGGCACCGTCGAGTTTCTCGTCGAGGACCGTGACCGCGCGGACGGCGAGTTACTGGGCGCGGACGACGACTTCTATTTTCTCGAGGTGAACACCCGCATCCAGGTCGAACACTGTGTCACCGAACAGATCACGGGTATCGACATCGTCAAGTGGCAACTCCGGGTCGCCCAGGACGAGACAGTCACCTTCAGCCAGGACGACGTCGAGATCGACGGCCACGCCATGGAGTTTCGGATCAACGCCGAGAACGCCGCCGACGACTTCGCCCCCGCGACGGGCGGGACCCTGGAGACCTACGACCCGCCCGGCGGCGTCGGGGTCCGCATGGACGACGCCCTCCGGCAGGGTGACGACCTGGTCACCGACTACGACTCGATGGTCGCCAAACTGATCGTCGACGGTGAGGACCGCGACGAGGTCATTGAACGCGGAAAGCGGGCGCTGGGCGAGTACGAGATCGAGGGGATCCACACGATCATCCCCTTCCACCGGCTGATGCTCGAGGACGACCCCTTCGTCGCCGGCCACCACACCACCAAGTACCTCGACCAGGAACTCGACCCCGAGCGCATCGCGGAGGCACAGGAACGCTGGGGGACCGAGGCCGAACCCCCGGCCGACGACGAGGAGGTCACCGAGCGGACCTTTACCGTCGAGGTCAACGGCAAACGCTTCGAGGTCGAACTCGAGGAGCGGGGGGCACCCGCGCTGGATATCGGTGACGTCGACACCGGCGGCGGCGGACAGCGCCCGGACCGCGCAGGCCCCGATTCGAGTAGCGGCGGCGGCGGGTCGACGACGGCCGCCGCCGGCCAGCAGGTCACCGCCGAGATGCAGGGCACCGTGCTGGACGTGAACGTTGACGAGGGTGACGAGGTGGCGCCCGGCGACGTCCTCCTCGTCCTGGAGGCGATGAAGATGGAAAACGACATTGTCGCCGAGTCCGGCGGCACCGTCACGGAGGTGGCGGTCGGCGCCGACCAGAGTGTCGATATGGGCGACATCCTCGTTGTGATCGACTGACCGGTACGCCCGGGGGCCGGGGCGCCGAGGTCTTACCCGCTCGCGGCGGCCACCGCCTCGGGCCGGACCTGCCGGCCGACGACGACGAGACTCCCGACCAGGACGAGGGCGGCGGCGGGGAGAAGCGCCTCGAAGACCGTCAGGAGGGCGCCGGAGGCCTGCACCCCGAGCGCGATCAGGACGACCGGGCCACAGCAGGCGGTCCCGGAAAGCAGCGCCGGCACCCCGGCGACCACGCCCGTCGAGGAACGCAGCCCGCAGGCCGCGGGCTGCTTGCGCGTCAGGTAGGTGAGCCCGAGGTTCAGCCCGACCAGCAGCGCAAGCCCCAGCCCGACGAGCGTGTTCAGCGAGGCCTCGTAGGCGAGTGGCCCGGCCTGAACGAGTGCGACCGGTGCGAACGAGAGCGGCCCGGAGGTGGTGCGGAGTAGCGTCCCGAGCGGGTCCGCGGCCAGGACGATGCCGTAGCCACCGAAGCCGGGGGCGAGGTCACCGACCGCCCAGAGGTAGCCGAGCAGATAGAGGAGGGTCACACCGGCGACGACCAGCAGGCTGTCACGGCGACGCAGCGTCAGGGCGGTCGCGGCCCGGGTC
>JBLGCN010000171.1:0-5392 GCA_047617405.1 Natronomonas sp. | reverse complement strand
GTTCGAAATTGAGGACAGCCCAGAAGGGAACTTCCACCCAGTGGTCATCGAACAGAGTGACTTCCGGGACGTAGTCGACAATTCCAGTTTCCAACAGATCTTCCGGTCTGTCGGTGATGTTAGCGACGCCGGTGTCGTCGTCGATAATGGTAGCTCTGGTAATTCGACTGAAGCCATCAGGCCGGGTGGGACGCTGAGAAATGATGATATCCAGTATGCGTATGCGATAGTGGAGATTGACGGTGGCACAGGGGTCGGCTCGATCGAGACGCAGTTCCTCGATGACACATCAGTCGACGTTGACCTGTACCCAGAACTCCCAGGTGACGCTACTATACATCCTAACGGGCTCGACCTTGTCAACGAGGTAAACAATACTGGCATTTCCGCCTTCCAAGCTGCGGGCTTCGAGACAGACGATGAGCAGGATTTGGACGTAGTTGAGGGCGAGGTGTCGCTCAACAGCCCGACAGGTGCCTACATTGTCGGCTCGGAAGTTGACGTGGAAGGTACGGCCAACGAGGGCGTTGACGAGGTGGCGATTTACGCCCGAGATAACAACGACTTCGAGTTAGTCTCCATTGACGGCTCGCGTACAGTTGAGGTAGAGGGTGATGATAGCTTCAGCGAAGAAGATGTCGTGCTCAACGATGCTCCTGTCGGCTTCACCGCCACCGGGAGTAACATTCTGTCGCTGCCGGGGACTTACCGGCTGGGCGTAATTGACGCTCGGGACGCAGATCTTGATAACGATGGTGATCCCGACGCTGCCCTGACGACTTCTGACTTCAACAGTGGGGTCAGCTCAACTTCATCAATCCGAGTGACTGACACCGAACTCGACGGTTCGTTTGTCACCTACAATGGTCAGATCGCAAGCGATGACCTACGGGTCGACGTGACGGGGACCGCACCCGGTAAAGATGAAGTCGTCATCGCCTTCGTTGACTCCCGTGGTAACGCTATCGCGAACTCCATCTCGGTTGGCGATAACGATGCAATCGATGAAGAAGATCTCTCCCTCTCAGGCCTCGCCGAGGGGACTACCACCGCTCATATCATCTCCTCCGGCCGCGACGGCGAATTCGGTGACGGCACTGCCTCGTCGGCTTCCGGCCTTGCAAGTGCTATAGCAGGACCTTCCGGCTTCGCCAGTGGCTCCAATACCGGTGACCAAGTCCGTGAACTGATTCTTACGAACACCGTTGACGACACCGCAAGCGATGACCTGATCGTCAACCAGCAGTTCCGGATTGCTGATAGCCTGACGACGATCGAAACCGCCGGCCAGGCAATCACCGGCGAAACCGTGAATATCTCGGGTGAAACCAACCGTCTACCCGATGATACCACGATTACCGTCGAGTTGCTGACCGGAGACGGCCAGTCCGTCGCTATCACCTCCACCGATCAGTGGGGGACCGACGGGCAGTGGTCGGCCGAACTGGACCTAACCGGTGTAGAGCCCGGAAATTACACGGTCGAGGCTGACGACGGTGACAACACTGACCGTGTGAACGTCCAGGTGGTGGCCGAGGCGCCCGCTGAGCCTGCCGAGGCGGGCTTCCAGGTGTCTGAGCTGAACCCAACTGACGTCACGGTTACCACCGAGGACGTCATTGAGGTGTCGGCGACGATTACCAACGAGGGCGACCAGAACGCGACCCAGTCGGTCTCGTTCCAGGTTGAGGGCCAGGAACTCGCGAGCCAGGAAGTCTCGCTTGCGGGTGGCGAGAGTACGACGGTCACCTTCAGTGGCCTCGACATCTCGGCAGCCGCCGAAGCGCTCGGCGTTGGCCCCGGCTCCTACACGCACGGTGTCTTCAGCAACGACGACAGTCAGACGGCAACGCTGACTATCGAAGCTCCGTCGACGCCGGAGCCCACGCCTGAGGACACGCCTGAGGACACGCCTGAGGACACGCCTGAGGACACACCTGAGGACACGCCTGACGAGCCGGCTGACACGACCACCGAGGGCGCCGGTTCGCCCGGCTTCGGTGTGACTGCAGCCATCGTCGCGCTGCTCGGTGCCGCGCTCCTGGCGCTGCGCCGCCGTGCCTAACTAACCGACCGCCGCGGTCGGTCCTTCGACGTTCGCCTTTCTTTCGCGCGCTTTCCGGCCAGCAACAGCGCCGCGAGCTGTGACGACGCCGCGGCACACTGCTGTGACTACCGGCGACGGTAACCACTGCATCTTGACCCTCGAGGAGCCCGGCGCTTGCAAGAACACTTGGGGGTCTGTGTCCGGTCTTGCTCTCGGGCGCCTGTCGAACGCGGACTCTGTGCTAGTTCACCTGTGACGGGCCTGCCGTACACCGTCGCATAAGACATATACTCGCCTCCGACAAACCTGGGGTGGATGCTTGACTCGCTCCTGGGCGCGCTCGAGGCCTTCTACGGAGTCTCGGGCCCGCTGGGCTGGCTCGTCGTCGGCGTCTTTCTCGCCGGCGTCGCCCTGGAGCGGTACGACCGCGACTACGCGCGGTGGGTCTACGTCGTGTCGTGGGTCCTGATCGCGGCCTACTGGCTGTCGATGGTCTACTACTTCACGGTCGAACAGAAGAGCGTCGTGGAGGGTCTCGGCGTCATCGTCGGTGTCCCACTCTCGGCGTACGTAGCATACCTGCTCGCGGGCGGTCGGGACTCGCTGTTTACGCTCTCGCGGGCCGTTGCCCTGATGGGGCTGTTCTACATGCCGCTGGTCGCCGTCCCTGCCGTCCGGCAGACGCTCATCGAGACGGTGACCGTCCAGACCGAGATGGTCCTCAACGCCATCGGTATCACCCCACTGGTCGCCGACGGGCTCTACGTCGACGGCCTCCGGATCGCCGAGAAGACCCACCCCTACGAGAGCACCTTCGTCTACTACGTCGGCGGCGAGCCGCTGACCCACACCATCCTGATCGCGTGCACGGGTATCGGGAGTATGGCCATCATCGCCGGGCTGGTCGCGGCCGTCAACGCACCCCTGAACCGGAAGTTCCAGGCGCTTGCGGTCACGCTCCCGGTCATCTACGTGCTCAACATCGCCCGCAACGTCTTTATTTCGGTGAGCATGGGCGAGCAACTGCTGCAGGTCTTTCCTGGGGCACTCAGCTCGTTGTTCGCCCTGGAGAACACCGTGATGGTCTCCTACATCGTCGCCGACCGGATCATCTCCCAGAGCCTGTCTGTGGTCGTCCTCGTCGGGCTCCTCTGGCTGGTCGTCCAGCGCGTCCCCGAGGTGTTGACTGTCGTCGACGACGTGGCCTACGTGCTCACCGGCCGGGAGTACGACCTCGGCGAGGCCCTCGGCGTGACTGTCGCCGACTCCGGTGAGTCACGACCCGGGGACTGACTCCCTGCCCGCCACCCTCCGACGCATCCCCACCCCCCACAGGAGTGGCTCACCAGCCTCTCCCGCCGGAGTGGCCCATCGCCGTCCAGTCCCGTGGGTTCGAGAACGGCATACAGTGAGACACGCTCTATGTGCCCCTCGTGGGTCCGCTCCCAGCGGTGACAGAGCCCGTCGGCGATGCCGTGGAGGACGGCAGCGTCCTCGGTCGCCCAGACAGAGCGGAGATACTTGCGCCACCGATTGGTTGGGTACCAGGCTGCGCCGTCCGGCGGCGGTGTCCACTCGACCGTGCCCCCGTGCAGTGCGTCCACCTGTGTGCCAGCGCCGGTGGTCGCCGGCCCGAGGACCAGGACATCACGCGTCGGTGGGCTGGCGAACATATTCCAACTGTCTTCGGCGGGGTCGAGACTGCCCGGCACCGTGTCTGGTGGCTCGACGAGTCCGACAGCGGCGGCGTTCCAGACGAGCAGTCCGGCGATGAGGACAACGCCGGCGACCTGCCCGACCCGGCGGCCCCAGGTCCGGACCCGCCGCCAGCGGGCGCCCAGCCCATTCTGTCGCCTCTCGTGTCCGCCGTCGTGTTCGACCCTGCCATCGCCCTGCAAGGACGATGGCCGCGACATGAGTCGGCCGAGGACCGTGGAGACCTGTACCTTCGCAACCGTTGCAGTCACCCTGTCCCAGACACCGGACGGGAGGAAGGGAAGTAGTGCGACAACGGAGACGAACGGGAACACGCCCAGTCGCATGGTCGCGGCCATCCCGAGGTGCGCGCCGGCGAACAACCCGACGAGGAGGGCCCGACGCCAGCCGGCCGTCGCGATGAGCCCGACCGAACCGACCAGTAACCCGAGTCAGGCCGTCTCGAGAACACCGAGCAAGGCCGGAAACTCCACGAGCGCCGCCCCTATCGCTGTTGTGAACTCGTCGAGTCGGAGGACGTACGCAAGTGCCTCGCCCGAGAGCCAGCGGCTGCCGGTCAGCTTGAAGCCGGCGTTCGTCGCGTAGACGAGTACGACCTGTATCAGCAGTCCGGCGGCGGCGACACCCGTGACGCGCCCTCCCGTCCCGCGGGAGAGGGTGGTACTTTGACGAGCCCGTCCGGCGAGTGTATCCAGCGACCACCGCGAGCCAAGCGGGAGGAACACCCCCCAGAACAGCAGCCGGCGCAGCAGCGAGTCCCCGCCGTTGAGTACCAGTGGATTGCGCGCGTGCAGGGAGACGAGCAACAGCCAGGACAGGAGGACCGCCAGCCGGGTTCGGTAGCCGACCAGCAGCGCCACAGCACAGGCCCCGGCGAGGGTGAAGAGCCCGGCCTGCAGCAGGAGGTCCCCGGAGAGGGTGTGGATGGAGAGCTGGCTGATGACGGGCCGGTTCGCCGCGAGCAGCGACCGCGGCAGGACGCCCGCGTCCGTATAGAAGATAACCAGGTTCCGCGAGCGCAGGAGCAGGTCCGCGAGGAGGACAGCCCCGAGTCCGATACGAAATGCCGCCAGCGCCCGCAGGTCGATTCCCAGACGGCGCGCGAGTGCTGCCCGGAGCCACGCGGTGCTCCGGCGCACTCGGCTCGCGCTCCCGGAAGTGGTTGCGGACGATGACATCGACTGCGGCGGATGTGATTGGCCCCGCTCGGTTCGACGGTCGGGTCGTGCGAGGGAAGATCCGCGCCGACCGGTAAGTGTCTTCTCCCGCCGGCAGCCGGGTCACGCCCCGTGGTCCCCGCGCTCGAACAGCGCGTAGTAGACCACGCCAAAGGCCGTCCGGCCGTCCCGGAGGTCGTCCTCGCGGGCCCGGTCGAGCAGGTCCCCGAGCGTCGCGGTCGTGACCTCGATGGTTTCGTCGTCGTCCAGGTCCTGCTCGGCGGTTGGCCTGCAGCCGCGGGCGACGTAGTAGTGGAAGAGAGCGTCGGAGAACCCGTTCGCCGGTTCGACGGTTGTCAGGTGAGCGAGCGCGTCTGCCTCGTAGCCCGTCTCCTCGCGGAGTTCCCGGGCTGCCGCCCGCTCCGGGTCCTCGTCGGGTTCGGTCGTCCCCGCCGGGAGTCCGCGGTTGACC
>JBLGCN010000170.1:0-5392 GCA_047617405.1 Natronomonas sp. | reverse complement strand
CCCGCGAGTACGACGTCGAACGGTACATGCGCGAGGCCCGGCTCACCCGCCTGGTGCCTATCACCCAGGAACTCGCCCTCAACTACATCGGCGAGAACGTCCTCGACCTGCCCCGGTCGTACTAGGGTGCCGCGACCAGCACGCGGTAGGTGTCGCCACGGTACTCGACGTACGTGCGCTCGTAGAACTCGAAGCCCCGCTCGTCCGTTCCTACTCGGACCGAGTCGTTAGCCTCAAGCGCACGTTTGAACTGGTCCTTCTGGCCCGCGTCGAGTTCCTCGAAGGGGGTTGGACCGACATCGGACGGTGTCTCGGTGACCCGCTCGACGGAGAGGTACCCGTCGGTCTGTGGGGCGTTACCGGCCGCTGCGACGAACATACCGGCGAGCAATGCCACGAGGGCGAGGGCGGCGAACAGGGACCGTCGGTCGATGTTTTTCCGGACCGACATGCCAGGCTGTTTACGTGGTCCGATTAAGTATTTTATATCCGTAGGTCGGTGCTGTCATCGCTCGCACCCCAGCGTCGCGTTCACTCCTCGCCGGTGTACTCGGTCTGTTCCTCGGCGTAGTCCCAGACGTCCATCGCGACGGGGCGGGACTGCTCCTCGATGACCGCAGCCACGAGTCCCGCCGCGCGGCTGACGACCGCGAGTCCGCGTGCGGCCTCCGGCGACAGCCCCATATCCGAGGCGACGGCGGCGATAGCGCCGGTGATATTGACCGGCAGGTCGAGCCCCGTCGCCGCCTCGAAGCCCGCCTGCACCTCCCGGAGACGGTCGATATGAACGCCGGCGACGCCTTCCTGCTCGGCCACCGCGAACAGCCGCTCTGCGCGGGGGTCGACGGGTTCGTGAAACGGGTGGCCGATCCCCGGGAACGGGTCCCCGCGCTCGCGGTACTCCGCGACGACTGCCTCGACGGCCGCCTCGCGCTCGGAGTGGGGCTCGTCGGCGAGTTCCTGGAGCACTGCCGCGGCCTCCTGCATCGAGCCGACGAACTGCGAGCCAACACCGAGCAGGCCGCTGGCCACCGCCCCCTGCAGCGACTCGGGTTCGGAGAGGTAGGTGAGTCGTGCCGCCAGCGCGTGGGGGGTGCGGCCGTGGACCATCAGCGAACTCAACATGGCGTCAACGAGGCGGGCCTGCCCGTCGGTCGGCTCCTCACCGGTCCAGAGCAGATAGACCGACCCGCCGAAGGTTAGTTCCCCCATGATCTCGTCAGCGAGGTCCCGGTCCCGAACCGTGATTGAGGTGATGTCGTACGTCGACAGCTCCGTGGTGAACTCCTCCATGCGAAGGACGGTCGCATACGACTGTCCTAAATCCTGCGCCGGCCGTGTGGTCGCGGTTCTTGTCACGACGAGCACACGCCCGAGGATATCGACACACCGGCTTGGGCGACAACTGGCCCGCCGGCCTTCGAGAGAGCCACCGAGGTCGGCGCCGACAGTATCCCTCGGCGCCAGGCCGGGGTTGGGCTGCCGCGAGTAGACGAACAGACTGGCGGAGACACTGTGACCCGCCGGTGAGGCGGGCGACGACCGGCGGTGTCTGTTACCGGCACTTTCTGTTGTCTGTTGCTCTATTTTACAGACAGTTTTATGAGCTGTCCTGTCACAATCCTACCCTGCCACGGGACGTGGTACAATACCATGACACACGGACACGACTGTGACTGTGGGACCGGACGACGGGGGTTTATGAAAGGATGCGGCGCGGCGATGGCGTTCGCGCTCGCGGGGACGAGCATGCAGGCGGTCGCTGCCGACACCAGTGGCTCGGTCGTTGCACAACTGCTCGAGGACGGTCCGAAGGAGTGGGGACGATTCGGCGAGGAGGACGAACTCGGCCGGCTGAACCTGCTGGGCAGCGAGGAGGCCTTCGAGGGGATGAAGGCGGCGACAAAGCGCGGAAAGAAAGGGGTCCGGCGGTTCACGCTGCAACTCTCACAGACCGGTGAGGTAATCGACGGGCCGGAGGACACCGGCGACCCGGCGTTCCCGCCGCGGACACCGGCCCGGCGGGACAACACGACGCCGGCCCCGCCGGAACCGGGCGCCGGCGGCATGAAGTTCGTCGACGACAAGTGGGCGACCGACTTCTTCCTGCAGGGAACAACTCACGTTGATGCGCTCGGTCACGCCTGGTACGGCGAGCACATCTACAACGGCTTCTCGGCGCGGACGACAGAGGAGGTCAAGGAGTTCGACGTCCCCTTGGACGGGACCGCAGGCGAGGACGCGATCCCCGGAGAGGGGTCCGAGGATGGCGACTCCGACGGCTGTCTTGACCCGGTCACCGAAACCCGCGGACTCGCCAAAACCGGGGTCGGGAACGTCGGCAACGAGGGCATCGTCGGCCGGGGTGTCCTGTTGGACGTTGGCCGGCAGTTCGGAACTGAGGGGCCGAACGGAAACCGGCTCCCGTTGGTGGGTGAGGACTCTCCGAGTGCGGATGTCACATTCGACGACCTGCAGGCGACGGCCAGAGCCCAGGGCACCGAGGTCCGTGACCGCGATATCCTCCTGGTCCGAACGGGGGCGGTCGAGCGGACCCGCGACCCCGATGCGGCGTGGGCACCGTTACAGGAACCCGGTCTTGTCTACAGCGAGGAACTTGTCGAGTGGGTCGCCGACCGGGATATCTCGTACATCGGCGCGGACAACCTCGCCGTCGAGAAGGTCGTCCAGACAGTCACGGTCGACGGCAGCGAGGAGACGGCGGTCATCCCGCTGCACGGCGCCTTCCTCCGGAATCTCGGGGTCTACATCAACGAGATTCTCGACCTGTCGGCGCTGGCTGCGGCCTGTGCCGAGGACGGCATCTACGAGTTTCTGTTCACCGCGGCGCCGCTGAACGTCGAGCGGGGAACCGGCGCGCCGGTCAACCCGGTGGTTCTGAAGGCCAGTGGCGCCGAGGACAAGGGGAACGACAAGGACACCGACAAGCGCGGTCGCGGACGGGGCCGGTAACCACGCGGCCACACCGTCGACCGCGAGCCACAAAGTTAAGACCGCCCTCGCCGAGAGCCGAGTATGAGCGACACGGACAGACGCCTTGTCGAGGGCTGGCAGGGCCGCTACTACGAGGACTTTGCCGTCGGGGACATCTACAAGCACCCCTACGGCCGGACGGTGACGGAGACGGACAACGTCTGGTTCACGAACGTGACGATGAACCTCAACCCGATGCATTTCAACGAGGCCTACGCCGCGGAGACGGAGTTCGGCGAGCGGCTGGTCGACGGCACCTTCGTCATTGCGCTGGCCGTCGGAATGAGCGTCATCGACGTCTCCGCCAACGCCACTGCCAACCTCGGGTACGACGACATCCGCCACCACGCCCCAGTCTTCCACGGCGACACCATCTTCGCCGAGAGCGAGGTGGTCGACAAACGCGAGTCCGACTCCCGTGGCCACGTCGGCATCGTCACCACCGAACTCCGGGCGTACAACCAGGACGACGACCTCGTGCTCTCGTTGGAGCGCACGCCGATGGTCCTGAGACGCGAACACGCCCAGCCCTCGGCGGCCGCCCCGACGGGTTGGCCCGAGGGTATCGGCACCCAGCCCGAGGACCTGGCGGGGAACGAGAGCGATGGGGTGTGAGATGGCCCCGGACGACCGGCTCCACGGCGACCTCCCGCTGACCGACGCAGCGACAGCCGCCGGCGAGATTGCGGCCGAGGCGACCCTGCTCACCAGCGGCTTCGGCAGCGTCGGCGACCCGAAGGCTGTTCCCGAGGCGCTCGCGGAGTCCGGGCGGGACCTCTCGCTGACCGTGGTCAGCGGCGGCAGCGTCGGCCCGGCGGTCGACACCGCACTCGTCGAGGCCGACGCGGTCGAGCGCCGGTACCCCTTCCAGTCCCGTCCGGCGGTCAACGAGGCGGTCAACGACGGCCGTATCGCGTTCAACGACCGCCACATCTCCTCGCTGGGCGACGAGGTGGCCTTTGGCGGACTCGTCGACCCAGACGTCGCCGTCGTCGAGGCCCTCGCTGTCGGCGAGGACTGGCTGGTTCCCTCGACGTCCGTCGGGCACACACCCGCGTTCGTCGACGCGGTCGACAGACTGATTGTGGAGGTCAACCGCGCACAGCCCCGCGGACTGGCGGCCTTTCATGACGTCTACCGGCTGGCCGACCCGCCCGACCGGGAGGGGGTTCCCCTGTCGGCGCCGGGTGAACGCATCGGCGACCCACGGGTGGGCTTTGACCCCGGGGCGCTGGTTGGGGTCGTCGAGACCGACCGCCGCGACGAGCCCTACAGCTTCCGTGACCCGACCGCGGTCGACGAGGCTATCGCCGGGAATCTCCGGGGGTTCATCGAGCGGGAGGTCGAGCGCTCGCCGCTCTTCGAGGAGTCACTACGGATGCAGTTCGGCGTCGGCAGCCTCGGGAACGCGCTGATGGGGGCACTCGCGGACGCCGACGTCGGTGACCGGGACCTGGTGTACTTCGGTGAGGTGATCCAGGACGGACTGCTCGATTTACTCGACGATGGCGGCCTGCGCGTGGCGAGTGCCACCTCGCTCGCCCTCTCCACGGCGGGTCAGGAGCGACTGTTCGCCGACCCAGAGCGCTACGCCGAGGATGTCGTCCTCCGCCCCGCGGAGCTCTCGAACCGGCCCGAACTCATCGACCGGTTTGGTGTCGTGGCGGTCAACAGCGCCGTCGAGGTCGACCTCTACGGCCACGTCAACTCGACCCACGTCGGCGGCTCGCGGATGATAAGCGGCGTCGGCGGCTCCGGGGACTTCGTCCGGAACTCCCCGCTGTCGGTCATTGCGCTGCCTGCGACTGCAAGCGGCGGCGACATCTCGACGGTCCGCCCGATGGTCACTCACGTCGACCACACCGAACACGACGTGGATGTTATCGTCACCGAACACGGCGTGGCCGACCTTCGTGGGACCTCCCCTCGCGAGCGGGCCGAACTGCTCGTCGAGTGTGCCGCCCCCGACTTCCGGGCGGACCTGGAGGACTACCTCGACCGGGCGGGCGAGGAGGGGCACACACCACACGACCTCGACAGTGCGTTCGACTGGACCTAGGTCAGACTGGCGAACTCGTCGAGGTAGTCGCCGTAGACCGACAGCGCCGCCTCGATGGGGGCGCTGTCGGTCATGTCCACCCCCGCGGTCTCCAGGAGTTCCAGGGGGTACTCCCGGGAGCCACTCGAGAGGAAGTCCCGATAGCGTTGGGCGGCGGGCTCGCCCTCCTCGCGGATGTTCTCCACGAGCGCAACCGCCGCCGAGATGCCGGTCGCGTACTGGAAGACATAAAAGGAGCGGTAGAAGTGGGGGATCCGCATCCACTCGCGGGCGACCCGGTCGTCGACTGCCGCGGGCTCGTAGTAGTCGCTTTTCAGCCCGTGGTAGAGGTCGTCGAGC
>JBLGCN010000169.1:0-5437 GCA_047617405.1 Natronomonas sp. | reverse complement strand
CGAGACCGCCAGGTCGCGGTCGAGGACGGCGTTCGTTTCGGTTTCGATGGTCGCTATGTCGGCGTCGTCGAAGTCCGCCGGCTCGAAGTCGATCCGCGAGCGGTCCTCGTGGATCTGGTTGCCCGCGGTCGTCGCGCCGAACTCCGCGAGGACGACCCGCGAGACGACGTGCTGTGCGGTGTGCATCCGCCGGAGTGTCGTCCGCCGCTGTGCGTCGACTGCCCCGGCAACTGTCTCACCGGTCCCGGGGAGCGCCCCCTCGAGGGTCTCGAGATAGTGGCGAACGTCGCCGTGGTTTTTGCGGACATCACGCACAGTCGCCTCGCCACCGTCCCACGAGAGCGTGCCGCGGTCGGCGGGCTGGCCGCCGCCCTCGGGGTAGAAGTATGTCCCATCGAGGATGATGTACTCCTCGGTCGCCTCGGTGACTGTCGCCTCGAACTCCGTGACGTCGTCGGCGTCAGGGAGGTACAGCAGGTCTGTCATACGCCAGCCTTGGCGCCCGGGTGACAAAAGGGGCGAGGTCCGACCGACAGGAGACACTCGAAGCGGCAAACGGTGACCGTCGGAGCCGCGAGTGGCGAGGGCAGAGGGCGGGCCTACCGGAGCGACGGCCGGTCGGCGAGACGCCTACGCTATACCGCTCCGGCCCCTACAGGGGGTATGGTCGAAGTCACGTATCACTGCCCCTACTGCGGGGCGGTGACCGGCGTCGAACGGGAGGGGTATCTCGATGACAAGTGTGTCAGCCGCGAGCCCCTCGACGGGTGGGAGTACGCCGCCCCGACCGAGGGTGTCGAGGCGGTCGAGGCCGCCGACGGCGTCGAGTTTGTCTGTCTGGGCAGCGAGGACGGGACGGACGCCGGGGCGCCGGAGCCGGCGGGGCCGGTCGACGGCGGCGGCGCGAACGACCCCGACCCCGAGAAGGACGGCTGTGGGCGGACCTTCTATCTCAGCTTCGTCCGGTACGAGGACGGACAGCCCGTCGACCACCGGACGCCGAACATCGACCCGCCGCGGTTCGACTTCCAGGGGTGAGCGGACGGGGCTCTCACCTGCCGGTCCCGGCCCTCTGCCGGCGGAGGTGACGAGACCGCCACACGGGCGCCAAGCCCTTAGGAGCGTCCGGATGAAAGCTGGGGTATGGACGCTGGACGCTATCTCGACCGCATCGGCGCCGACCCCGGGGAGGTTGCCGTCGACCACGAGAGTCTCCAGCGACTCCAGCAGGCCCACGTCGAGGCGGTCCCCTTCGAGAACCTCGCCATCGTCGGTAACCCCTTTACCCCGGGTCGCGGCGAGGGGGTAACCCTCGACCCCGACGCGCTCTACGGGAAGGTCGTCACCCGTGAGCGGGGCGGCTACTGTTTCGAACTCAACGGGCTGTGTGCCGGCCTCCTCCGTGCGGTTGGCTTCGCGGCCGACCGGGTCGCCGCCTGCGTACTCGACGAGGACGGGGGTGTCGGCACGCCGGCAAACCACCACGCGAATATCGTCGACTTGGACCGGCGGTATCTCGTCGATGTGGGGCTCGCGGTCCCGCCGCTTCGCCGCCCACTGCCGCTTAATGAGTCGGTCCGGACCGACCGGGCGGATATCGACTGGCGGGTCGTCGACAGCGACCGGCCCGACGCCGACCATCTGGTGCAGTTCCGACACCCCGGCGAAGCGTGGACCGACCGGTACGTCCTCCAGGAGCGGCCCCGGGAGATCTCGTACTTCCGCGCCTCCTGTGACTACCTCTCGACCGCCCCCGAGTCGCCGTTTACCGGCGACCCGGTGGTTACCGTCGGGACCACGGACGGTTACAAGCGACTCGACCGGGAGACGCTGACGGTCTACCGGGCCGGCGCGGAGACCGAGCGAGCGGTCACGAGCGAGGAGTGGCACGACGTGCTGGCCGCGGAGTTCGGGCTCCGGGTCGGGAGCACAGACTAAGTCGCCAGGCCCCCCAACGAGACACACATGTCAGAGGAGCGCGTCGAAGTGGCGGGGCCACTCGACGCCGTCCGGCAGTTCCTCGCACTCCGGCGGGACGTGCTCGTGCTCTCGCTGGCGATGTTCGCGTTCAGCCTGGCCTTCCAGATGACCAGCCGCTTTCTCCCGCGATACCTCGAGTTGCTGGGCGCGTCCGGCCTTCTCGTCGGTCTGTTCGGGACAGCGGGCAACGTTATCTCCGCGGTCTACCCGTATCCGGGCGGCGCCGTCTCCGACCGGGTCGGCTCGCGGGCGGCACTGACACTGTTTGGTCTGCTGGCGACGGCCGGTTTTGCGGTCTGGCTCGTCGCCCCCTGGGTTGGGACGGTCACAGTCGCCGGCCTGACCGTCGAGCCGTGGGTCTGGGTGTTCGTCGGTCTCCTGCTCGCCCAGGCCTGGAAGTCGTTCGGGCTGGGGGCGACGTTCGCGGTCGTCAAACAGGCCACAGAGCCCTCCCGACTCGCGGCCGGTTTCGCGAGCACCGAGACCGTCCGCCGGACCGCCTTCCTGCTCGGACCGGCGCTGGCGACAGTGCTCATCGGCCTCAGCCCCGTCTTCACCACCAGCTTCCGGTACGTCCTCGGGGCTGCGGTCGTCTTTGGCGCGGCCGGAACCGTCGCCCAGCACGTGCTCTACGACGCCGGTGCGGACACGCTGGGTGACTCTTTCGCCGGCCTTGAGGGGGTCCGTCGTGACCTCCGGGAGATGCCCGCCCCGCTCCGCCCGCTGCTGGTCGGTGACACCCTCGTCCGCTTCGCCAACGGGATGGTCTACGTCTTTTTTATCCTCGTCGTCACGGACCTGTACGCGGTGGGCCTGGAGACGACGCTCTCGGTCGGCGGCGTCTCCTACGCGCTCGAACTCTCGCCGGAGGCGTTTTTTGGCGTCCTGTTGAGCCTGGAGATGGCCGTTGCCCTGCTGGTGATGGCCCCTGCCGCGAAGGCGGCCGAACGGGTCGGGCTCAAACCCGTCGTCGCGCTGGGGTTCGCCGTCTACGCCGTCTTTCCGCTGATGGTGACCGCCGCCCCTCCGACCGCGCTCGCGATGGCGCTGGTCTTTGCGTTCTCGGGGCTGCGCTTTGCCGGCCTCCCCGCGCATAAGGCGCTGATTGTCGGCCCTGCGGAGGCCAACGCCGGCGGCCGGGTGACGGGCAGCTACTATCTCCTGCGGAACACAGTCGTCGTCCCGAGTGCCGCGCTGGGCGGGTTTCTCTGGGAGTTCGTGAGCCCGGAGGGTGCCTTCACCCTCGCGGCCGCCGTCGGTCTCCTCGGCACCGGCTATTTCGTCGTCTTTGGCGAGGAGTTCGAGGCCTATCGGTGACCGTCGCGCCCGCTATGACCCCAGCTCCTCGCGTAGCAGGCGGTTCACCTCGCCAGGGTCAGCACTCTCACCGGTCGCGCTACCACCTTTTCCTGCTTGGGTTCCCGTCGTATCCTCGGGAACCGCTCGCAGGAAAACGCGCTCGCTCCCGCTGGTCGCTCGCGGTCAGTCCAGCTCCTCCCGCAACAGCTGGTTCACCTCGCCAGGGTCGGCACTCCCGCCGGTGACCTGCATCACCCGCCCGACCAGGAAGTTTAGCGCGCCGTCTTCGCCGTCGTGGTAGTCGGCAACGGCGTCGGGATTGTCGTCGATGGCCGCCTCAACAGCCTGCTCAACCTCGTCGCCGGAGGTCTTGCCCAGCCCCTCCCGGTCGACAACGGTGTCGGGGTCGTCGCCGTCGTCGAGCATCGACCGGAGCACCGTCTCACGGGCGTTCTTGACGGTGATCTCGTCGGTTGCGACCAGTTCGACAAGCCGAGCGACCTCCTCAAAGCGCTCCTCGACGTCGGTGACCTGCATGTCCCGGTAGTTGAGTTCGCCCAGCAACTCGTCGGCAACCCACGTCGCGGCCAGGTCGGCGTCGAACCGTTCGGCGACGTCCTCGAAGAAGTCCGCGACCTGCTTGGTGGAGGTGAGCTTGTCCGCGGCCTCCGCGCTGAGGCCGTACGCCTCGCGAAACCGCTCACGGCGGGCGTCGGGGAGTTCGGGGATCTCGATGCGCGCTTTCCAGTCGGCCACCTCGAGCGGCGGGAGGTCGGCCTCCCGGAAGTACCGGTAGTCCTTCTCCTCCTCCTTCGAGCGCATCGAGACGGTGATCCCCCGGGACTCGTCCCAGTGTCGCGTCTCCTGTTCGACGGCGCGGCCGCGTTCGATGGCGTTTTTCTGGCGCTGGGCCTCGTAGGAGAGGGCTTTTTCTGCACCCTTGTGACTGGAGATGTTCTTCACCTCCGTGCGGTTAGCCGCCGCGAGGGTCGCGTCGTCGACCTGGCCGTCCTCGTCGACCTCCTCGCCGTCCACGACCGAGAGGTTGGCGTCGACCCGGAGGCTGCCGTCCCGTTCGGCGTCGAAGACACCGAGATACTCGAGGACCTCCTCCAGTTTCGCGAGAAACGCCCGGACCTCCCCCGCGTCCCGGAAGTCCGGCTCGGTCACAACCTCCAAAAGCGGTGTGCCGGCGCGGTTGTAGTCGACCAGCGTGTACTCGGCGGTGTCGATGGAGCCGCCCTTGTGTTTCAGCGAACCAGGGTCCTCCTCGAGGTGGGCTCGCTCGATGCCGACGGCCCGGCGCTCGCCCGCCACCGAGAACCCCAGTTCCCCGTCCTGGCAGATTGGGGCGTCGTACTGGGAGATCTGGAAGTTCTTCGGAAGGTCGGGGTAGTAGTAGTTCTTCCGGTGAAACCGTGTCCGCTCGGGGACCGAGGCGTCGATAGCCTTGCCGACCTTGACGGCGGCCTCGACGGCCCCCTCGTTGAGCACGGGGAGTGCGCCGGGCAGCCCGAGACAGACCGGGCAGGTGTTGCTGTTTGGCTCCTCGCTGGCCTCAGTCGAACACCCACAGAAGATCTTGGTGTCGGTTTCGAGCTGGACGTGAACCTCCAGCCCGATGACCACGGCGAGGTCGCGGTCGGCCTGTACCTGAGCCATATCTCCGATTCGGGAGCCGCTCGCTAAAGACTAACGGGCCGGCGGCAGGGGGGCCGCCGAACCCCCCTGTTTCACCTCCAGGGGGAGAATCTGGCTGGGCGCCGCGGGCGCGGGTCAGGGCGTGAGCAGCGACAAGCCAGCCTGGAACGTATCCACTGGCGGACCAATGTCTGACACACGTTTATGTAGACGGGTGAAAGAGGTGGAGTATGTGCGGTAACCGCGTCGAGGAACTGGAATCGCGCGTCAAGGAACTCGAGGCGTCGGTCACGGGGCTGACAGACGAACTCGTCGAGTGCAAGGTCCGGGTGCGCGAACTCGAGAACGCCGTCGACGAGGAGTTGGGATTCATCCCCGGACACGAGTTCGGTGAGGCGACAGACCCGGAGACGGAGGGCGACAGCAGTAAAGCCGACCCGGCCGAGGAGGCCACAGAGGAGGCCGACTCGGATATCATCGTTGCGTAGGCACGCGGCCAGCGAGCACCCCCATGCAC
>JBLGCN010000168.1:0-5438 GCA_047617405.1 Natronomonas sp. | reverse complement strand
CGAGGAAAACAGCGAGGTCGTCCAGTAGAGCCGTTCCCCGTCCAGCGAGAGCTGGAGCATCTGCGGGCCGGCGACGATGTCCCGACCCTGGAGTTCCTGGCGGTCGCCAAAGTACCCCCCGACCGAGACGGAGTCCGCCTTCCGTGGGTTTGCGGGGTCGGAGATGTCGTACATCCAGACCTCGCCGTGGAGCCAGTTCGACCCGAAGAGGTAGCGGTCGTCCATGCTGACGAGGATATCCGTCACCAGCGGCGGGACCGGCATCTCCCAGTCGTCGTGTTCGCGGGCCGCGAACTCGATGACGGGGTCGGCGTGGTACTCCCCACCCTCCTCCCAGAAGTGGATGATGTTCGAGGACAGCGCCGCGCCCACGTAGCCGTGGGTGCTCTCGGGGGTGTGCAGAAAGCGGGCCTCCAGCGGGATGCGGCCGTCCTCGCCGAGGTCGACCGTCTGTTCGACCTCGCCTGCCTCCCAGTCCCAGAAGTTGAGCCGCTGGCCGTAGTTGCCCGCCTCGACGTCTTCCATGTCGAAGCCGGGGTAGTAGGTCTGTGGCGCCGCCCACTCCGTCGAGAGCATCACGTTGTGCCGGGGCTGGTACCAGAAGTCGTAGTTCATGTCGACCTCGCCGGGCGGGTCCCACCGCCCTTCGACCTCGAAGTCGTCGTTGAGTTCGAGAAAGCCGCCGGGGAGGTCGCCGTCCGCGTCCCCGAGCATCGAGATGAGGATCTCCCCGTCGGGGATGCAGTGGACGGTATGGGGCGCCGAGAGGTCGTGCTCGTAGACCTCCTCCGGTTCGATGACCTTCGTGATCTCCGGGTCACGCCGGTCTTTCGTGTCGACGACGTGGATCCGCGAGGAGCGCTGGCCCGGGACCAGGAGATGGCGGCGCTCTAGCCCGTCGATGTGACACGACGAGGAGCAGGCGTTCCACCCGAAGTGGTGGAGTTCGTCGCCCCTGTTTGGCATCTGGACCCGCTCGACGACCTCGGTATAGGTGTCCGATTCGGGGTCGACGTCGACGACCGCTAGAAAGTCCGGTGCGTCGACGTCCTGCCCGACGTGCAGCCCCATCACATACGCCGTCTGTTCGTGTGTCGCCTCCTCGACAGCCGCCTGTGGCGTCGCGTAGCCCGGGCCTTCGACATCGTGGTCGTGGTCGTGGTCGTGCGCTTCCGTCTCGCCGGGGTGTTCGGCGTCGCTCATACACACACACGGCCACGGCCGGCCTTACCGGTCGGGTTACGGCGACTCGTTCCGGCATATGTGACAGCGGCACCCGGCAGTTGTGATATATGACTGACAGCATCGCCCGCCGTCTCGTCCGTAGCAGAGCGACCGTAGTGACAACAAAATAGCACAACGGTGGCCCAGGTCTACGGCAAAACCGACCGATACAGCACCGGAGACGCCGGTCCTCGGCCGGAGGAGGGCTCGGAGACTGTGGCAACAATTGTCACTTGTTGACCGTCAACAGCGCCACCCGCTCTAAGACGACACCGGGGAGGTCCCCGTTCGTCGCGGCCAGTTCCCGCTCGCTCACGCCGTAGAACTCCCGGACGCGCTCGGGGGCGTACGTCCCGAGTGGCTCCGCGGGCGCCAGCCACCCCCGGAGTGTGTCGGCCGCCCCTCTCTCGTCGCCGCCGACAGCAACCGCGACGACCGGGCACTCCCCCTTGGAGACCCCAATCTCCAGGGCGTCGGTGATCTGTCGACGGCCGGCGGCGTACAGCAGTATCTCGACAGCCGGGTCGTCGGCGATGGCCTCACCACGCTCGCGGGCCCGTTCGGCCAGCGTGACGGCTCGTTCCAGGTGGTCGCGCCCGACGATATAGCGGGCGTCGAAGGCCTGGACCGTCGACCCGTGTGCCTCGCCGACGGTCCCGACCGCCTCGACGAAGCTGTCGACGTCCGCGACCGTTGCCTCCCCGCCGACGACCTCCATCAGAAGTCACCCAGGCTCGACTGGTCCTCGGCGCCCTCCTGTCCGCCGTCCGTCCCCGTATCAACACCGTCGAGGGAAACACTCTCGTCGGGTTCGACCCCTTCCATCGAGGGGTTACGGTGGCCGGCGTTCTCCAGGACGGTCTCGGCGGTCCGTCGCCGGCCGCGCAGCGCCGCCAGGACCGCCCGCTTGTCGGCGTCCCGGAGGGCCGCACGACTCTCGATCCCCACCTCGAACAGCCGGCGGGCACGCTTACGACCGACGCCGCGAACCCCCGCGAGGTCGACCAACTCCGACCGGACACCGTGCTCGACGCGGGTGCGAGCCTCGCGGATGGCCGGCACGACGTCCAGGTCCTCCGAACTCGCCAGCGACTCCGCAGCCCCGAGCAGCCACTCTGTGGTGTCGACCTTGCCACGGATGTCCCCGGGCCCGATGTCGTAGCGCTCGGTGATGGTGTCCTCGTCAACCTCACCGGCCCAGTCCTCCAGCAGGCGGGCGGTCTTCAGCGCCGACAGCCAGTCCTCGAACTCGGCGGCGAACTCCGAGGGCGCCCGGCCGAGCAGTTCCCCCTCCCGCTCGGCCGCGAGCACGCTGTACTCCTCCTCGTCGCCCGACCGCAGGTAGAGCTCGTACATGTCGGGTGTGCGCGCGACCAGGTGGTAGAGCCCGAGTGTCGAGACGTCCTCGGGGGCAACACCGGTATTAGCGTCGACACCGGTCTCGCCGGCGGCTCCCTCCCGGAGGTCGCTCGCGGACCGAAAGGCGTCGGTCGCGGGCGGGTCCCCGCCCCCGTCCGCCGAGGAGCCGGTGCCGGCGGCCCGGAGGCCGTCGAGAATCTCGGCGGCGCTCATCGGGTCGAGGTAGAGCCGCGAGACGGTGTGTCCGAGGTCGGTCGCGCTCAGCTCCCCGCCCTCGCGGTCGAGAAACCCGTTGCGCTCCAGATATGTCAGGACACGGCCGACCACCTCCGCGAGCCGGCCACGCTCGGCGGTCTGTGTGGCGTAGAGCGTCCCGTCGAGGAAGTCGAGTAACCCCTCCCGCGAGCGGGCGAACCCGGAGGCAACGGTGGCGAGGATATGCGTCCGGAGGGCGGGTTCGGCGGCCAGCTTCGACTCGACGGGCTCGGGGTCGGCCCAGACGTACCGCTCGAACAGTTCGTCGAGTTCGTCGTGGCTCTTCGCCGTGAGAACGGCCTCACCGTAGGGGTCCCGGCCCGGCCGGCCGGCACGGCCCATCATCTGGTGGACCTCGAGCACCGAGAGTGGCTTCATCCCGCCGGCGGTGCCGTCGTACCGGCGCCAGTCCCGCACCACGACCCGCCGCGAGGGGGTGTTGACCCCGGCGGCGAGTGTGGGGGTCGCACAGACGACCTTCACCAGCCGGTCACGGAAGGCCTCCTCGACCAGCGAGCGGTGGTCGCGGGCGAGCCCGGCATGGTGAAAGGCCGCGCCCGATTCGACGGCGTCGGCCAGGTCGTCGCTGGTGTCGGTGTCGCTGACGTCCCGTATCTCGGCGGCCACGTCGGCGAGTTCGGCCCGCTCCTCGCCGTCGAGGAACTCGCTCGTCGTCGACGCGAGCCGGCGAGCCGCCGCCTCGGCGTTGTTCCGGGAGTTGACGAAGACCAGCGAGGAGCCGTCCTCGCCCAGCGTGTCCCGGACGACCCCGGCGGTCTGGTCCTCGTTCGACTTGACGGCTACCCGCTGCTGACTGCCGTCCTCGAGGTGGAGCGCGTCGCCGTAGTGGACACCCTTTTTTAATTCGATCGGGCGCCACTCCGAGTCGACGAGGGAGGCGTCGAGCCACTCGGCAAGTTCGCCGGCGTTGCCGATGGTCGCCGAGAGCGCCACCGTCTGTAGCCCGGGGTTGATCTGCCGGAGTTTGGCCAGCGTCACCTCGAGGGTGGGGCCGCGCTCGCCGTCGTCGACGAGGTGGACCTCGTCGGTCACGACACAGGAGAGGTCGTCCAGCCAGGGGGCGTCGTTTCGCACGAGGGAATCGACCTTCTCGCTCGTGGCGACGATGATGTCCTTGCCGGCGAGCCACCCGCCCTCGGACTCGTAGTTGCCCGTCGAGACCCCCACATCCAGCCCGTAGGCCTCGAAGGCCTCGAACTCCTCGCGTTTCTCGCTGGCCAGCGCGCGCAGCGGGACGATGTAGAGGGCCGTCCCGCCGCGGTCGACGCTCGCAAGCATGGCTAGCGTGGCGACCAGTGTCTTGCCGCTGGCGGTCGGGACGGCGGCGACGAGGTTCTCGCCCTCGGTGACGCCGGCCTCGACTGCCTCTGCCTGTGGCGGATACAGTGTCTCGATACCCTCCCCTTGGAGGTGGTCGGGGAGCCACGCCGGGACTGCCGGGATCTCCGCAACGTCCATTACGCTGTTTTGGGGCGTCCCCGAAATTAAACCCCCGCTCGCCGGGCTGATGTCGCCCTGTGCCCGCCGAGAACAGGGCCGATGCCTGTACCCGGGGCGCTCCGACCGCCCGGGACACCAGCCGCCGACCGGACAGCGCCGCCAACACCATTACCCTCGCCGCCCCAATAGCTACTATGCGCGTTGAGTTTGACCGCGACACCTGTATCGGAATGTTCCAGTGCACCGCGGAGTGGGACGCCTTCGAGCGCGACGAGGACGACGGAAAGGCCGACTTGGTCGACAGCGAGGAACGCGAGGCCAACGTCTTTGTCCGCGAGGTGCCCGACGACGCCGAGATGGACGCGAAGTTCGCCGCCCGGTCCTGCCCCGTCGACGCCATTGCTATCTACGACGACGACGGCGAGCAGTTGATCCCCTGAGCCCTGACCGCTGACCGTCTCACTCTGTGCCGGACTCGCGGCCGCCCCAGACGAGCTTCTCGGGTATCTCGACGGTCATCTCCCGGGTCACCCGAATCTGACAGGAGAGCCGCGGGTAGCCAAATCGGGCGGCAAGGTCGTCGTGCCAGTGGTCTGGTGCGGGCGCGTTCGCGTCCTCGCCCTCCCCATCGCCTTCGACCCGGACCCCGCAGGTGGCACAGAGCCCGCGGCCGCCGCAGTTGAGCCGCCGGCCCGCCCGACTGTGGGGGCTCAGCCCTGCCGCGAGCAGGGCATCCCGGAGGACCGTCCCGTCCGGCACCGAGAGCCGCACCGTCCCCTCGGGGTGGGTGAGGGTAACAGTGTGGTCCGTGTTCCCGTCAGTGTCTCCATCCTCGGGGCCGTCGTGGCTCATTCGAGTTCGATCCGGCGGACGAACCCCAGGTCCTGCAGGTCGGTGATGAGCCCGCCGGGCAGGGAGTCGTCGGTGATGACGTACAGCCGGGGCTCGTCGGTGAACTCGGGGTCCTCGCTGAGCACCTGCCGGACCGGGATGTCGCGGTCCGCGATCCGCCCGGTGACGGCGGCGACGATCCCCGACTCCTCGGCGTCCCGGACTGTCACGGTCAGCACGGTCATATCGAGCACCGGAGCCAGGTCCATCAGGCTCGGAACCGCGGAGATATTCCGGAAGATCGGCCG
>JBLGCN010000167.1:0-5449 GCA_047617405.1 Natronomonas sp. | reverse complement strand
CGGCCTCTTGGAGGCGGTCGAGTCGGCGGTAGACGGTCGTCCGGGAGACGCCGACGGTTTCGGCGATGTCCCGGGCCGGGGCCGCGGTGTCGCCGATGGCCTGGAGGATCTCCATCACGCACTCGTCGCCGAGCAGCGGTAGCAACTGTGTCGAGTCGACGGGACAGTCGTCATCCTGGTTCGTCCGGGGGGTCGGTTCGGCCTGGCTCCGGGCAGCGTATGACTGGGCCATTGTGTAGTTCAACAGTGTCCCCCACATCCCGTGTATGGGGCGGCTACCTATCGGCACCCCAGGCGGCCCCCCACCATCTAGTAATACAGAGACCCCGGGAGCCGACCGCACGCGGGCGCCCGCCACCCGGTGAGTCGGCCAAGGGCGCTGTCGACGAGTTTGCCGGCGTCGAAGGCATCCAATACCGGCCGGTGACCGGCCGACTCGGTCGGTCCATCGTCGGTTCGCCGGTGTATCGCCCCGTACCGAAATCTGCCGGCGTATACAGTCGCCGGCCGCCTCGTGGTTCGGCCCGTTTGGCTTCGGTTTAGCCGGATTTCTGTCCGCCATACCGTCAGCAGAGTCGGTGTGCTCGACGATTTCGGCCCGGTTTCGTCGGCATCCAGGCCCCGGTGTTTGGTCAGCTTGGTCGGCGCCGGCGGTCGTCCGGCACACTGGCCGGCGGTCCGACGCGCACGTGGTGTCTGTCCGGTCTGACGGTCATCCGGTCACGGCTCCTGGCCATAGCGCCGGTATGTTGGCCCACATGCCACCCATCCTGTGCCAGGTCGTCCGGTACTTTCGCTCCGACAGCCGACAGAGGTTACCGACGGGCTCGCTTACTGCCACGCTCACTCTCGGTCACACTCAGCGCCGCTGATTACCCTGTGTGGGCTGTTGTCCCTGTGTGCCCTGTGGGGGCTGCTGTGGCGTGGTGGCAGCACTAACGTCCTCAGCGGCCCGGTTCCCTCTCTCAACCCCGTCAGCGACGACCTTGTACAGAGACCCCAATACCCCCGCGAAAATTATTAGAATCCCCAAGAGAACGACCCCCGCAGAAAGAAGCAACTGCCCGGCTCCTGGTCCGGCTCCAAATCTGCCACCGCCAGTGTTCAGCAGCAAAAACCCGATGACCGCAATAACTATTCCGACAATTAGTACACCGAGCGCATACCCGATCAGTCTGAATCCGTACTTGATACCGCCGAGTACACTGACTGCGACCATACGTCGTTCTGCATTTCAATCCATAATAATTGTATGCTTGCATGAGACAATTACCGCATCATTGGAAAATACCACTCGGTAGTGCAGGGATATGTCAAGCTGGTCCGGGTGGTGTGCGATGCCCCGGCCGACCCCGACCGTAGACAGAGGCCCCCGAACTCAGTCGCGGTCGTCGTTTCCACACGCGGAAAGACCCTCAGAGCCATCACACACGACGGGACGGCGGTATCAGTATCAGGACTCCGTCCGGTCGCGGAGCTTGTATCGCTGGATCTTGCCGCTCGGATTCCTCGGCAGCTCGTCGACGAACACATACCGCCGTGGCCGCTTGAACTCGGCGAGTTGCTCGGAGTCGAGGCAGTACCGGTCGAGTGTCTCCTCCAGCCCCGCAGGGTCGGCTTCCTCGCTCGGAACGACGTAAGCGGTCACCGCCTCGCCCCACTGGTCGTCGTCGGTTCCCACAACGCCAACGTCTGCGACGAGGTCGCTCTCGTACAGCACCGCCTCAACCTCGGTGGGGTAGATGTTCTCGCCGCCGCTTATGATCATGTCGTCAACCCGGTCGACGAGGTATATGAACCCGTCCTCGTCCTTGTATCCGAGGTCGCCGGTGAAGAACCAGCCCTCGCGAATCGCGTCCGCGGTCCGCTCGGGACGATTGAGGTAGCCGTCCATCATGGACGGCCCGGTGAGGATGATCTCTCCCTCCTCGCCGACCGGAACGGTGTCCGCGGGCGTGACCGGGTCGTCAGGCTCCTCGGTGGAGGTCGGTTCGACGATCCGCGCGTCGTGGTTCGGGAGCGGGACACCGACGCTCCCGAGTTTCTCGACGACATCCTCCGGCTCGATCGACACCGCGACCGGCCCCATCTCTGTCATCCCGTAGGCCGTGCTCACCACCTCGCCGAACGTGTCGACCAGGTCCTCCAGCAGTGGCCGCGGCATGTCCGAGGTTCCGTATCCGATGCTCTCGAGACTCTCGCCCTCGAAGTCCGTCTCCTCCCTGGCGTCGAGCACCTGCTGCCACGTCCGCGACGGGAGGCTCATCGACGTGACCCGTTCCTCGTCGACGAGTTTGAGCGCCTGTTCCGGGTCGAAGCCGCTGAGCACCACCGACTTGCCGCCGACATTGATACCCGGAAGCAGGCTGCAGTTGAGCGCCGCATTGTGGTAGAGCGGCATCATGATCACCCCAACGCGGTTTCGCGACATCCCACCCATCATCACCATGTTGTGATACGTCGCGTTCTCGTGGGTGTGGATGACGCCCTTCGGCCGGCCTGTCGTCCCGCTCGTGTACATGATCGCCCAGACATCTCCGGGGTCGTTCGCCACAGCCGGGGGTGTTTCGACGGCGTCTTCCAGCAGGTCGTGAAACCCGACCGCGTACTCCGGTGTTGGGCCTGAATCGTCGTCGAAGTACACGAACCGGTCCGCGGCCAACTCCCCACGGATGGCCTCGACTGTCCCCCGGACGCGCTCGTCAAAACAGACGACCTCCGCCCCGGAGTCGTCGAAGATGTACGCGGCCTCCTCGGGGGCCAGTCGGTAGTTGACCGGGCTGAATACCCCTCCCGCGCGTGGGATGCCGTAGACCGAGACGACCATCGGGACGGAGTTGTATGACATGACCGAGACGGTATCGCCCTTCGAGACCCCCAGTTCCTGAAGCGCGTTCGCAAATCTTGTTGCCCTCGCGTCCAGTTCCGCGTACCCTAACCGGACGTCGGCCTCCGGAGACACGAGCGCCTCGTCGTCGCCGTACTTCCTCGCAGACTGTGCCAACGTTTCCGGAACAGTTGGTAGCATGGTACACCCATCTGTGTCAACCGTCTTGTATATATCCCCTCCTGCCACACTGTTTGCCACAGGGCTTAGTCGGTGCGCTCGCACACCACAGACCACAGCAGGCCCTCCGTCTGGAGAATACTCGAACACATGTGGGTCTGCGACCGCTTCGTGCGGGCTTTACACCGCGCGCGAGCGGATGTCCAGCTACGCGCCCCTGTTGCCACCAGGAGCCCCGAGCGGGAGGAGTCGGCTCGGCCCACGCTCGGCGTGGGTCGCGGCGAGGGGGCCGTTCGGTTGAGCGAGCGCGTGAAGCACGCTCTCCGGGTAGTCGGAGTGCCGGCACACCTGCACAACGCGGCTGTCGTCATCCGCGTTGCCGTCCTGCTCGGCCTGCTGAACGAATCGCGGTTGACTCCGCGCCGATGCTGTGCACCGCTGGCGCGTGTGACCGGCACCCATCGCCGGCAGAAAATACGTCATCTGCGGGACCCCGGGGCGCACGACACGACAGGCCGACCACGGACAGCATCAAGTCACCGGGGGACATACCTGTGAGTATGAGTGAGCAACGCCGCACGCAGAGACAGACCCTGATCGGCGGGGAACGCATCGCCCCGGAGTCCGGCGAGTACCGCGAGACAGTCGACCCGGCAACCGGCGAGGTCATCGGCGAGGCGGCCGTTGGGTCGGCGGCCGACATCGACCGCGCGGTCGAGACCGCACGGGAGGCGTTCCCTGACTGGCGGGACACCGACGCCGCGGAGCGTGGTCGGGCGCTACACCGTGTGGCGGAACTGGTCCGCGACCGGGCTGACGACCTGGCACGGCTTGAGACCCGTGACCAGGGCAAACCGCTCTCGCAGGCCCGCTCTGACATCGAGGGGGCCGCCCGCTACTTCGAGTATTACGCCGGGGCGGCCGACAAGCTGGAGGGGTCGTCGATTCCCGTCGGCCCGGACGGGGTCGACTACACCGTCCGAGAGCCGTACGGGGTCTCCGGGCAGATTGTCCCCTGGAACTTCCCGGCCAACCTGCTCGCTCGCGGTGTCGCGCCCGCGCTCGCGGCCGGTAACACCGCCGTGGTGAAGCCCGCACCGACGACCCCGCTGTCGGCGTTCGAACTCGCGGAACTCTGTCACGAGGCGGGCATCCCGGCCGGGGCGGTCAATGTCGTCTCCGGCGGCGGCGGGACGGGCGGGGCTCTGACCGAACACGCAGGTGTTGACACGCTCACCTTTACCGGAAGTGTGGCTACCGGCCAGCGAGTGATGGAGGCCGCCGCGGCCAATATCACCCCGGTGACGCTCGAACTGGGCGGCAAAAACCCTGCCATCGTCCGCTCGGACGCCGACCTGGAGACGGCCGTCGACGCCGTCGAGACGGGCATCTTCGTCAACGCCGGCCAGGTCTGCTCGGCGGCCGACCGGGCGCTCGTCCACGAGGACGTCTACGAGGAGTTTCTCGACCGGGTCGTCGGCCGCGTCGAGGGGATGGATGTCGGGCCGGGCCTCGAGGACCCGGACGTGGGGCCGCTGAACAGCGCCGACCACCGCGAGAAGGTCAGCGAGTACCTCGCACTCGGCCGGGAGGAGGCTACCGTCGCGGCCGGCGGCGGGACACTCGAGCGGGAGGGATACTTCGTCCAACCGACCGTGCTCGCGGATGTCGACCCCGACGACCGGGTCGCACAGGAGGAGATCTTTGGGCCTGTGCTTGCCGTGATTCCCTTCGGTGACGACGAGGACCCGGTGGCCATCGGCAATGACACCGAGTACGGTCTGGTCGCGGGCGTGTTCACCGAGTCACTGCGGCAGGCTCACCGGGACGCCAAGCGCCTGGAGGCCGGCAACGTCTACGTTAACCAGTGGTTCGGCGACCGTAACCGCACCCCCTTCGGCGGCTACAAGCACAGTGGTATCGGTCGCGAGAAGGGCAGGGCGGCACTGGACTCGTATCTTCAGACGAAAAACGTCGCCATCGACCTCGGCGAGAGGTAATCAAGACCGCGACCAACACCGGCACAGCAGAGCGAAGCCTCCGACAGTGGCGTGGCGGGTCGTGGACGAACCCGGTGTTGTGTTGTTAGCGTCCCGGCAGATGTGCCCCGGGCCACGAGATACGCCAGGGACATCGTCGGTGATACCGGCTACCCCGATGTCTTCGCCCGTGGGATGCTCACCGCCGGCGTCATCGAACGCGCGGTCACGGGCTAGCTGGGGCTGTCCAGGGTCTCCCGGCTCGGAACCCGCTCTGCCCCACTCTGACAGTCCACGGCACGGTCGTCGATAGACGGGAACGGGACGACCGGGCCGCCGTCGACGTCGAACTCGACGGTGTGAGCCAGCGAGGCGAGACTGTCGTCGAAGGGGAGGCGACGGCGGCCCTCGCGCGTCGGAACGCACCCTGAGTCTTCACCGCTGTCCGGGGGTGAGTGCCGGA
>JBLGCN010000166.1:0-5461 GCA_047617405.1 Natronomonas sp. | reverse complement strand
GACATCCCGGTCCTCGGGCTCGACGGTCGCGCGCTCCTGCATGGTCTCGAGGCCCGCGACAGGCGTCCCGCCGAGTGCCTGGGCACGCTCCGCGAGCGCGTCGGCGGCTTCCTCGGCGTTCTCGGCGGCCTCACCCAGGAATATGTGGAGGTCGCGGAACTCCGCACCTTCGACGTTCCAGTGATGCTTTTTGAGCTGGTGGTACAGTGCGTAGGTGTCAGCGAGTTCCGTGTTCAGGGCGTCGACAATCTGCTCGGCCTTCTCCTCCTCAAGCCGCAGCGCATCGCTCTCGTGGACGGTGCCAAACTCCTGCTGGACGCGTTTCTGAGTGCTCATTACAGTTCAAACAAGGGGCGCCAATCATATAAACGCTCTCATTGGCAAAAATTAGTTTTGGAATGTGAAACAGAGGTTTCGATTTTGGAAAACACGGGAGGCAGACACACCCCTGATACCGGGTCTGTGTCTCAAAGGGTAGCGTCCGAAACCCACCGTCTCAGGGCCGAACAAGCACTAATGTCGCGTGCTCGTCGGCCGAGTCGACCAGGCGGCCGGCCTGTCGGTCGTGGAGCCGGCGGAGCGCCTCCGCCTCCCGGCCGTTCACTCCCAACTCGTCGAGAAACTCCGCCCAGACGCCCCCGGGCAGTGCGAGGACGTAGACGGCCGTCGTCCGGAGAACCAGTGGGTCCCCGGGGAGTTGGCGACGCCACTCGTAGACGATGTTGTCGACGCCGGGGCGGTCACGGACCCCGGCCTGGTGTTCGCGTGCGAGCGCGGCCAGCCGTCCGGCCCCAACCTCGGCGCCGACGGACTCGAGGAGGTCGTCCTCGAAGGCGGCCAGTTCGTCGCGGGTCATAGGCCCCGGTACCGGTGCAGAGTGTATATGTTGCCGGGGGCGGCCCTCGTGACCCGGCGGCCGACAGGCGAGCCACGAGCCGACAGCTTTGTGCCCGGGCGCGCGAACTGGTGTGCGTGAACGCCTTCGCCCGCGGTGCGTGGCGCTACGGGCTCCCCGTGGCGGCAGTCGGCCTGGTCGGCGCAGTCCTCTGGCTACCCGCGGGGGTCGCCCTCTGGGCGCTCACGGGGGCGGTGTTCTGGTTCCACCGTGACCCCGAGCGGACCACCCCCGCCGAGGGGGTCGTCGCCCCGGCCGACGGGACCGTCTCCGTGCTCCGCGAGGAGAGCGACCGGCTCCGGCTTGGTATCTTCATGAACCTCCACCACGTCCACGTGAACCGGGCACCTTACGGCGGGACCGTCGAGGCCGTCGAACACTCGCCGGGCGGCCACTGGCCGGCGTTCACCAAGTCCTCGGACCGTAACGAACGGCTCCGGGTCGACTTTGGCGACCACGAGGTGGTCCTGGTCGCCGGCGCGGTCGCCCGCCGGACCCACCCGTACGTCACCGAGGGGGTGACCGTCGACCGCGGCGAACGGATCGGGCACATCTCCTTCAGCAGCCGCGTCGACCTGCTGTTTCCGTCGGAGGTCGACCGTTCGGACCTCGCTGTCTCGAAAGGCGACGCGGTCAGGGCCGGCGAGACGCCTCTGATACGCCCCTGAGCGGGCGTGAACGCCCGTCTCAGACGGGTCACGGACAGGTTTTTGTCGCCGCGGACAGTGTATATTATCGGAGCCAGATGGCTCCGTAGTGTCACGCGCGGGGGCCTCCCCGGCCCCCTCGTTTTCCGCTGTGTTCCGACAGTCAGCCCCGGCTACGGTCGGCGGCGCTCAGTCGTCTGTGGCGTTGCTCGTTGCCGTGCCCGCCGCGGTGTCGGGTCTCTCGTCGGCGGCCCCTCGGGCCTTTACAGCCTCCGGGTCGAACTCGTTTGCCTCCTGGTTCGGCTCCAGCCCCGCCCGCTCGATGATCTCGATGTCGTCACCCGGTGACTGGCCCGACGTCGTGAGGTAGTCGCCGGTCAGGATGCCGTCGGCGCCGGCCTCGAAGGGCAGATGTTGCTCGTCGACCGCGAGGTTGGCCTCCCGCCCCCCGGTCAGCCGCACCCTGGCCTCGGGGTGGAGCAGCCGGTAGGTCGCGATCGTCCGGAGGATCTCCTCGGTAGTGATGTCGGCCGAGTCGCCGAACTCCTTGCCCAGCGGCGTGCCGGCGACGGGGTTGAGGATGTTGACCGGCAGCGAGGAGACACCGATGTCCTGGAGTGCCACGGCCGCGTCGACACGGTCGGTCGGCGACTCCCCCATCCCGAGGATGACACCCGCACAGAGGTCCATCCCCGCGCGCTGTGCCACTTCGAGGGTGTGAACACGGTCCGCGAAGGAGTGGGTCTCGACGATCTCCGGAAAGAACCGGGGGGACGTCTCGATATTGTGGTTGTAGTGGTTGATCCCCTCCTCGGCGAGGACCCGGGCCTCCTCGTCGGTGAGGATGCCGAGTGACGCGTCGACCTCGATGTCGGTCTGCTCGCGGACGAGGCGGATGGCCCGCAACACCTCCTCCCACTCACCCGGGCGTTTCTGTTTCGAGACACCCTTCTCGGCGACCACGACACCGAACCGCTGTGCGCCGTCGCGCTCGGCGCGCTCTGCGGCCTCTAAGACCCGCTCGGGGTCGAGGAAATCGTAGGTGTCGATCCCGGTGTCGAAGTGAACCGACTGCGCACAGAACCCACAGTCCTCCGCGCAGTTGCCCGCCTTCGCGTTCACGATCGAACAGGCGTCGACCGTGTTGTCACCCAGTTCGGCCCGGACGTAGTCGGCCGCAGGCGCCAGGTCCTCAACCGGCTGTGCGACCAGCGCCAGGCCGTCCCGACGGTCCAGTTGCTCGCCGGCCAGCACCCGCTCGACGGCGTCGTCGACGGTCCGGTTTCCCGTCTCGTAAACCATAGCTTTTCAGTCGGTTGACGCCCTCATAAAGCTGTGGGGCGCACCCGTGTGACTGGGCGAGGTGACGACGCGTAACAGTGGCCCGCGGACCTACTCGGGGAGTGCCGCGCAGATAAAGTAGGCCGAACTCCCGAGCGGGTCGTCGACGTTGCGGTCCCAGGCGAGTTCGAGCCCCGCCTCACGCAACTGTGCCAGCGTGCGCTCGCGGCCAGGTGTGGAGAAGAACATCCGGCCGCCCATCCAGCCCGACCGGACCTGCTGGTAGGCCGAGGTTCCGACCGTCATCAGGACGTGACCCCCGGGCCGGAGGACACGGGCGAACTCCCGGTAGACGTCGGCGTGTCGGTCCCGGTCGACGTGAAAGACGGCGTGGTAGGCGGTGACCCCGTCGACGGTGCCATCGGCAAGTGGGATGTCGACCATATCGCCCTGGGCCAACGCCGCCCCGGGGACGTTCTGCTGTGCCAGCTCAAGCCCGCGCCGTGAGAAGTCGAGCCCGACCGCCCGGGCACCGTCCAGGCGGGCGAGAGTGCGTTCGCCGTCGCCACAGCCGACATCGAGAACGGTCGGCTCGGGGGGCAGGTCGTCGAGTAACTCGCCCACGAGCGCGGCGTCCTCCCCGTCCGGGTCACGGTTGCGCGAGTAGGCGTCGGCGACATCCTCCCAGGCCTGGCGAACACTGTTACGGTTCATATGAGTTAGTGGGGCTCGAGACACCTGAATCAGGCGGTGAGGGCGAACGGGATTGGGGTGAAACAGAGCAGCCCGAGCGCCAGCGTCAGCGCCGCCACGGCCTGCCGGGAGCGGCTGACCGAGGACTCGTCGAGCGGTTTCGCGCTGCCGGCCCGGCTGAAGATGAGCGTCAGAAAGCCCCACAACACCCAGATCGAAGCGCTACGGCCGCCCTCGAAGGCGACGAGATAGCCGGCCAGCCCGAACAGGAGAAGCGGGACAGCCTGCTGGACGCGGCGTATCCGGTCACCGACCAGCGCCCGCACGACGTGGGCGCCGTCGAGCTGTCCGACGGGGATGAGGTTCAGGAAGGTGACAAACGCCCCGACCCAGGCGCCGACGACGACGGGGTTGACCATCTGCCCCGGCCCGTAGCTGAGCGGCTCGCCAAGCAGCGCGGCGATCCCCTGGATGAGCAGTGGGTATCCGAGTTCGATCTGGGCGACGAGCGACCCCTCGGGGGCCTGGATCGGCGGGAGCGTGACGCCGACGGCCGCCACGACGACGGTGGCGGCGATCCCCGCGAGCGGCCCGGCGACGCCGATGTCGAACAACGACTGACGGCTCGGGATGTTGTCCTTCATCCGGATCACGGCCCCAAGCGTGCCGATTGCGTTGAACGGCAGCGGAATAAAGTACGGTAGCGTCGCCTGCACGTCGTGATACCGGCTGAAGAGGTAGTGGCCGAACTCGTGGACCGCGAGCACGCCCATCACCGAGAGCGCAAAGGGCCAGGCACCAAGGGCGGCACCGGGGCTCGAGCCGACGTCGATCCCGTACCACCGGCTGCCGGCCAGCAGGGTCGCGGTCACCGTCGCCAGGAAGAGCACAACGTTGGTCCACGGGACCCCGTCTATCGACGTGGAGCGTTCGGTCGCCTCCAGTACGTACTCGCCGGTCTCGTAGTTGAGCTGCACGCGGTAGCCGTGCTTCCGGAACAGCGGGCCGAGTTGCTGGACGACGCTGTCCTTCTCCGCGAGGGGCTCCCCGTAGTACCGCACCCCCTCGTCGGTCTCCTCGATGTCGTAGACGTAGAATGTGTCGGCAAGCGACTCGGGACTTGGCATGTCCGTCGACGCGGGAACCGGAGCCCGTTCCATCGATTGTAGATAGGGCTTGGACGCCCTTAGACCTGTTTCTGTCTGGCAGTCCGGCCACACGACTGTGGGGTCACGCCCGAAATGCCGGGAGCTAAGACGCCCCCGGACCTCTGAGACGTATGTCACTGAGTGTCTTCCGGCTAAAGGCCTACAGTTTCGGGGCGCTGGCGGGTGCCTTCGGGGCACTGACGCTTCTCGCGGGTCGGCGTGGGCAGTACGGACGAGCAACCCTCACCCTCCTGGTCGCAGTGGTCTGTGGGGCGCTGTCGGTCGCAAACGAGGAGGCAGCCACGGAGCTAAACGCCGACAGGTGACCGACACACCCGGGCACGGGCAGTGTAGGGCTCACCTCGCCCAGTAAAACCGTGGCGCCAGCACCAGATACGCCGTCGCAGCGAGCAGCAGGGCCCGCGGGAACGCCCGGAACAGGGCCGCCGGGAACAGGACCACACCCATCTGGACCACCCCCATCGCCAGGGCGTCGCGGTCGAGTAGCTTCGGATATGGAAGCGGCGCTAACATCGAGAGTGCGAGGACCGTGCCGGCGGCCAGTGCAGCCGTCGCCGTCGCCTCAGGGTCGAGTGCCGGCCCGACAGCGAGATAGCCAACGGCCAGCACCGAGGCGGCCAGCGTGTTCTGGACCCCTGGTCTGGTGGTTTCCTCGCCGTAGTAGACGGTGTACAACGCGGCCCGCAGGAGCGCGAGCACGGCAAACAGCGTCGGCACGAACACGCTCCCGGCGTACAGCACCGGCGCGGCCGCCAGGGGCTCCCACGCCCGGTGAG
>JBLGCN010000165.1:0-5523 GCA_047617405.1 Natronomonas sp. | reverse complement strand
AGAGAAAGCCGTCGACAACGACATCATCCTCTGGGAGGGCTACTGCCAGGTCCACGAGCGGTTCCGGGAGCACCACGTCGAACAGGTCCGCAGCGACCACCCCGAGGCGAACGTGGTCGTCCACCCGGAGTGCCGCCGCGAGGTCGTCGAGGCCGCCGATGTCGTGGGGTCGACGGCGACGATCACCGAGACCGTCGAGAGCGCCGACCCCGGCGAGACCTGGGCCATCGGCACCGAGATCCACCTCGCAAACCACCTCGACCGCTGGAACCCCGAGGTGGAGGTGCTTCCCCTGTGTGGGGACGCCTGCATGGACTGTAACGCGATGCGCCAGATCGACCCCAACTACCTGACGTGGGTGCTCGAGGAACTCGTCGAGGGCCGGGAGCGCAACGTCATCGAGGTCGACCCCGAGACAAAGGACCTGGCCGGCGTTGCGATGGACCGGATGATGGAGCTATGACCGCGGAAACACGCGAAACCGACGTCCTCGTCGTCGGCGCAGGGATCGCCGGGCTGGCGGCGGCGCTGGCCGCCGACCGTGCGGGTGCCGAGGTGACACTCGCCACAAAGGCCGCCCGCCCGGAGTCCGCCTCGACGTGGTGGGCCCAGGGCGGGATCGCGGTCAGCCGCGACGACCCCACCCAGTTCAAGCAGGACATCATCGAGGCGTCGGCCGGCACCGCCGACCCCGACGCCGTCGACGTGCTCGTCGGCAACGCCGACAGCGCGGTCCGGGACGTCCTCGTCGACACGATTGGCGTGGAGTTCGACACGAACGGAGAGGGGTTCGACTACGGCCAGGAGGCCGCCCACGAGGAGCCCCGGATCCTCCACGTCGAAGCCGCCACCGGAAAGCACGTTCACGTTCCCTTCCTGAACTACATTGCCGACCGGACCGACGTGACGGTGCTGGAGGACACCGCCGGTCTCGAACTCCTGCGCCACGAGGGGGAGGTCTACGGCGCGATGCTCGAGCGCGGCGGCGAGGTCACCCCCACCTACGCCGGTGCGACCGTCCTCGCCACGGGTGGGATCGGCGCGCTCTACCCCCGGTCGACAAACCCGGCTGACGCCACCGGGGACGGCATCGCGATGGCCGCGCTGGCCGGCGCGGATATCGCCGACATGGAGTACGTCCAGTTCCACCCGACAGCCTACGTCGGCGACGGCGCCGGAGAGGGGTTCCTCGTCAGCGAGGCCGTCCGCGGGGAGGGCGCTGTCCTCCGGAACGCCGACGGCGAGCGGTTCATGCCCGAGTACCACGAGGACGCCGACCTCGCGCCTCGGGACGTGGTCGCCCGCGCGGTCACGACCGAGCGGGAGGCCACCGGCGAGGTGGTGCTCGACGTTTCCCCGCTTGACTTCAAGAGCGAGTTCCCCTCGCTGGCCGAGAAGTGTCACGACGCCGGCGTCGACCTCCCGCACATCCCGGTCGCGCCCGCCGAACACTTCCTCTGTGGCGGTATCGATGTCGACGACCGTGGCCGGAGTTCGCTCGGCCGGCTCTACGCGGTCGGGGAGTGTGCCCGCACCGGCGTCCACGGGGCGAACCGGCTGGCCTCGACCTCCCTGCTCGAGGGGCTGGTCTGGGGGCTGCGCGCCGGCGAAGATGCGGTTGGAAACGAGGTTCGGGACCTCGAGCCGCCGGCGTTGCTGGACCGTGACCCCGAGCTTCCCGGGAACTTTGCGGCCGGCAAGTTCCGCCGCCTGCGCCGCGTGATGGACGAACAGGTCGGCATCGAGCGGACGACCGAGGGGCTCGGCCGCGCGCAGGCGGTGCTCCGGCGGCTCAAAGGCGAGGTCGACGCCTACGCCCGCACCCGCACCTCGCGGTCGCTGTACGAACTCCGCTCGGCCTCGGTGGTGGCGTTGCTGGTCGCCCGGGCGGCCGCCGAGAACGAGGAGTCCGTCGGCTGTCACTACCTGGCCGACGAGGGCAACGAGACCGGACAGGCGGGTGTGACCGCCGACACAGTATGAGTCTCGTCACCGACAGCCAGGTCGAGACCTGGCTCCGGGAGGACCTCGGTCACCGCGACGTGACCAACCACGTTGCCGGCAACACCGAGGGTCGGCTCGTCACAAAGGAGGCGGGTGTGGTCGCGGGCCTCGAGGCCGCAGTTGCCGTCTTCGAGTATCTCGGCGTGACAGTAGAGCCACTGGCCGAGGCCGGCGACCAAGTCGAGACCACGGACACGCTCCTGCGCGTCGAAGGGACGGCCCGTGACGTGCTGCGAGGTGAGCGCGTGGCCGTCAATATCGCCGGTCACGCCTCCGGGGTCGCGACACGCACCCGCGAGGCCGTCGACGCCGCTCGCACAGTCAGCGACGATGTCGCGGTCGCGGGGACCCGGAAGACAACACCGGGGCTCCGGGGTATCGAGAAACGCGCCGTCGCGGCCGGGGGTGGGGACACCCACCGGCTCGACCTCTCACACATGGTCATGGTCAAGGACAACCACGTCGCCGAAATGGGCCTTGCGGGGGCGGTCACCCACTTCCGCGAGCGAGCCTCCTTTGCCACCAAGGTCGAGGCCGAGGTCGAGACGCCGGAACAGGGGCCGGTCGCCGCCGACGCAGGGGCGGATATCGTCCTCTTCGACAATCTCCCGCCCGCCGAGGTCGAGCGCGGCGTCGACCTCCTGCCCGCTGACACGCTGGCGGAGGCCTCCGGCGGGATTACCATTGCCGACGTACCCGACTACGCGGCGACCGGTGTCGACGTGGTCTCGATGGGGTCGCTGACGCACTCGGCGCCGGCGCTGGACCTGTCCTTCCGGACGGGATAGCTATCCTGTCGTCTCCGTCCGCCACTGCCTGTGGCGACGCCTCCCGCGCTGGATTAGTAGGACGCCGAGGGCAGCCGAGAGCGTCGTCGTCACGGGGTGTTGCCCCTCTTGTGGCAGGGACTCCTCGGCGACGACCACGTGGTACCCGCCGTCGTGTCGCAGGACCTCCCGTGCGTAGGCGAAAGGCGGGTCGACACGGACACTACCGGTCTCGACGGCCTGTCGGACCGCATCACCGCCCGACACGTCGGGGATCGACTCGACCGGGACCGCCACGTCCGCCAGTGCCTCCTCGGCGGGGACCGGCTGGAGCCCGAGGGTCACGCCGCCGTTCGACCGGTTCGACACCCGCTCGTAGAACCGCCCGTGGTAGGTGTAACCTCGCCAGTCGTCTGGGGCCTCGTCGTCGGGCAGGGTGAGATTGGCCCCGAGGAGCGGGTGTTCGAGTGCACACTCGGTCGAGCCCCGGGCCGCGACGTCGAGATAGCAGTCGACATCACGGAGCCCGCCCTGTACGGTCAGGTCCGAGGTGCCCGGACGGCCGTCGACGCCGCCCGAAAACAGGAGACGGTCGCCGTCCGGGTCTGCCTCGACGCTCAGGGCGTGGTATTCGACGGTGCCCGTGAGCCCGAGTGCCGCCGGCAACCCGCCGACGGCGGCGTGGACGGCGAGCAGGAGACCGACACCGACGAGGGTGACCGCCCGGATCCGGAGGGATGGGGTCCAGCCGCGGCCGAGGAGGCTACTGCTGTCGCTGTCGGGGACCATATCAGAAGTGACCGTCAGCGGTCAATTGAGCCTTACGCGAAGTCGCCGTAGGTCGGCCGGTCGCGGTCGCCGGGGAAATCCCCAACTGGGGCGGTGGTCTGCTCGCCCGTCCCCATGTCCTTGACCGTCACCTCGTCGTTCGCGAGGTCCTGCTCGCCGACGATCACGACGGTCTCGGCGCCGACCGAGTCGGCGTAGTCCAGTTGCGCGCCGAAACTCCGGCCGGCGACATCCGACTCGACGACGTGACCGCGCTCGCGGAGGTCACGTGCGACCCGGGCCGCGACGGGCCGGGTGTCCCCCACCTGGAGGACGTAGTAGTCCGTTGTCAGTTGCTCGGCGGGCCACACATCGGCGCGCTGACAGAGCAGCGAGAGGGTGGCGTAGCCGGGCGCAAAGCCAACCGCGGGCGTGGGCTGGCCGCCAAAGCCCTCGATGAGGTCGTCGTAGCGACCGCCGCCGAACACCGACCGGGAGACCTCGCCCGTGGAGTCGAAACACTCGAAGACAACCCCGGTGTAGTAATCGAGCCCGCGGGCGGTCGTCAACGAGAGCGTACAGTACTCCCGAACCCCGAGGTCGGCGGCCGCCTCGAGGACAGCTTGGAGGTTCCCGACAGCCGCGTCGACGCGGTCAGTCCCCGCGAACTCCACGAGCTCCCCGAGGCTGCCCTCTGGGGTCGAGAGCAGGTCGTCGAAGGCCTCTGCCTGCCGGTCGGTCAGCCCTGCGTCCTCCAGCAGACGCATGTACTCCGCGCGCTCGAGTTTGCTACGCTTGTCGACCGCCCGGATAGCCTCCCGGGTGTCGACATCAGCGTCCATCGACGCCAGCAGGCCGCCGAGAATGTCGCGGTGTGAGACCCGGAAGTCGAAGTCCGGGCTCGTGAGCCCCAGGTCGGTCAGCGCGCCGGCGGCCACGGCCAGCACCTCGGCGTCGGCGGTGGGGTCACTGGCCCCGAAGATGTCGACGTTGGTCTGGTAGAACTCCCGGAAGCGGCCCTGCTGGACCTGCTCGTACCGCCAGAACGGCCGGGTCGAGACCCACTTGATCGGCTTGGAGAGTTCCTGCTGTTTGGCGACGACCATCCGGGCGACGGTCGGGGTCAGCTCCGGGGTGAGCGCTACCTGCCGGCCACCCTTGTCCTCGAAGGCGTACAGTTCCTCCAGAATCGCCTCGCCGGACTTGTCGGCGTACAGCTCGGCGGGCTCTATCGCGGGCGTGCCGACCTCCCGGAACCCGTAGCGGCGGGCTGCCCCCTCGACAGTGTCCATGACCTCGCGGCGGGCTACCATCTCCTCGGGATAGAAGTCCCGGAAACCCTTGATCCGGTCGTACATACCCGTTGTTCGGCGACGGCGCGTTTGAAACTGACTACTCACGGTCCGGGGTTGAACCCTCGGCTGTGCCACCGGTTACCCGCGACTGGACGTGTTCGGGAAAGACGGCGTCGACGGTCCCCTGGCCGTGCTCGCGCCGCATGAGTGCCCGGAGTTCGGCCTCGTAGTCGCCGGTCCGGAGGGTCTCGCTGGGGCCGGTCTCGACGGTGAGGTGGGCGTCGGCGAGCCGGTCGACCGCCCCCCGACCGATGCCCGCAAGCGGCGCGAGATGCACGACACCGAACCGGTCCTCGAGGCTCTGTGCGAGCGGGCGGTCGACCGTCGGGCTGCGGTCGTCGCGTCGGGTGCCGTCGGCGACGGCCGGCCACGCCGCCGCCGCCCGCTCGAGCGCGTGTTCGTGGACCCGTTGGATCCCCTTCCGCGGGTAGCCGTCCGCGACCATCCGTTCGACGGCGTCGTGGGCGATAGCAGGGTCGAGGTGGAGAACGGTCGTCTCGAAGCCGAGCCGGCGGCCGGTCTCGCAGGCCAGCCGGTAGTCGTCGGTCACACCGAAGCTCCCACAGCAGAGCGTCACCGCGGACAGCCCGTCGAGCAGACGGGCCGCAAGTGTCGAGTCTGTTCCGCCG
>JBLGCN010000164.1:0-5549 GCA_047617405.1 Natronomonas sp. | reverse complement strand
CGGCGGGCGGGCAGTTTCACGTCGGGAGTGCAAGCAGTGCCGACGACGCCCTATCGGAGCTTGCCGCTGCTGAGTTCGACTGTGTCGTCTCCGCGTACGACCTGCCCGGGCGAGACGGCGTCGAGCTCCTCAGACTCGTTCGTGAGAACCAGGGGGACCTCCCGTTCGTCCTGGTCACCGCCGAGGATGACGGGGTCGTCGCGAGCAAAGCGGTCTCGGCCGGCGTCACCGAGTACGTGCCGACCACGGCCTGTGTGGACCACCGCGAACTCCTGACCGACCGGGTCGGGCGTGCCATCAACGAGCCGAGAGACCCGCCACACCGGCGCGCACAGGACACCCCTCTGTTCGAGGCCATGTTCGAGGACGCAGGCCACCCGATCATAATCCTCAACCCAAGCGGCAGGGTCCGTACCGCAAACGAGACCGCGATGGACCACGTCGACGCTACCCGTGAGGCGGTGACTGACACCCTCCTCTGGGAGACACCGTGGTGGGACGAGGGGCTGCAGTCGGATGTCAGACGCTGGGTCGAACGGGCTGCCAGCGGTGAGCGCGTGGAGTACGAGACCACAGGGGTACAGCTCGGAGACAGTGTCCGGAGTGTTACCGGCGAGGTCAGGCCAGTCACCGGTGAGGAGGAGGTGGTCTCGGCACTGGTCGTTGTCGCCCAGGACACCGCCGAGCGTCGTAGACGTGAGCGGGAACTTCTGAAGACCAGAGAGGCGCTTTCGCTGGCGCTCGATGCAGCCGATGCGGCCGTCTGGGAGATGGACCTGGAGACCGAGGAGTTACACTGGGATGAACGGGCCCAGCGGCTGTGGGGTTACGAGCCGGGCGAGTTTGCCGGCACATTCGAGGAGTTCGCGGGCCCGGTCCATCCGGAGGACTGGGAGAGACTCGAAACGGCGTATTGCACCGCTATCGAGAACTGCTCTAGCTACGCGGTCGAGGTGCGGGTTGTTCCCGACGGGGAGCCGTTGCGGTGGGTCCGAGCCGCCGGCCAGGTCATGACGGACGGGGACGGAGAGCCACGGCGACTCGTCGGCCTCTCTACCGATGTCACCGAGCGCAGGGAGCGCGAGGAGCAACTCCAGCGGCAGAACGAACGGCTCAACGAGTTCGTGAGCGTCGTTTCCCACGACCTCCGGAATCCACTCAACGTTGCTCAGGCGCGGGCGGCGATCCTGCAACAGCAGGACGACAGGTCTACGGAGCATCTCGGTCCGATCACAACGGCACTGGAGCGGATGGAGGGTATCATCGAAAATACACTAACACTCGCCCGACAGGGCAAGACTATCAGTGAGATGAACACAGTTTCGCTCACCGACCTGGTCGAGCGGTGTTGGGCCGGGGTCGAGACAGCCGACGCAACGCTCGAAGTCAAGGACGTGGGGACTGTCCAGGGCGACCACGACCGACTCAGACACGTGTTCGAGAATCTCTTTAGCAACGCCGTGACACACGGCGGTGACGACGTGACAGTCCGGGTTGGGCGTGCTGGCGACGACTGTCTGTACGTCGAGGATGACGGGCCAGGTATCCCGGCGTGGGAACGCGAGGAGGTTTTTCAGCCGGGGCAGACATCGGTGGCCGAGGGGACGGGCTTCGGTCTCACAATTGTCAGACGAATCGCTGACGCTCACGGCTGGGAGGTGACGGTCACCGACGGGCGGGATGGCGGCGCCCGGTTTGAGTTTGACACCGCCGGACTGAGCGGCGAGTGACCCGGCCGTACCGACTGAACTCCGGGACTCCTCTGCTCCTATCACACCGGCGTCACCGTGTCGAGTTTGCGTGACAGGCCCGGCGGCGAGCCCACCCGACAGAGGTCCTGTGTCAGGCCGAGACAGTGCGGCTGGTACCGTATTCAACTGAAAACACGTGTACAGTTTGACGGTGTCGCTGCCCTCTCACCCCGAACTGTCGGTGCTCGCGGGTGGCTCGGTGTGCCTATCACTCCGTCTCCTCGGGTAGTGGATGACTCGTCGACACGGTCACACACGAGTTCCGGACTACTGCCGTCGCCTCTGGCTCACGTCGCCACGTCTCTGCCTCGCGCTGGGAGTTCGGGTTCGGGTCGTGGTTTGAGCCTGTGAGAGCGCTCAGTCGTCCCCGGACCGCCGTCCCTCGCCTGCTGCCCACCACGTCCCCAGGAGGACGAGTAGTGTGTCCAGAACCGTATCCTCGGCCGCCCAGTCACCCTCGCGCTCGTGGGCATCGTTCCACGGCCGGACGTCGGCGATATACTCGCCGAGTTCCCACAGCACCGAGAGTCCGACTGCGACCCCCAGGTCCTGCCCGGTCGTCGACTCGTCGGTTGATAGGAGCGAGCCGAACGCGACACCCGCACTCAGATGGGCTACGTTGTCGTACCACCACCAGTCCCGGTACTTGCCGCACAGATCAAGTGCAACGGTCAGAGTGAGAGCAAGGATACCCAGCGCCCTACCCTGTGACCAGCACGACAGGAGGGAGTCACCGTCACTCATTGGTCTGTGGGTTCCTATGGGATGCCCGTCATATAAAGTAAATTCCTCGTGACACGCGGGGGACACGGTCACCGTGGGGTCCTGCCCACGGCAGCCGTTACGGTGTCTACACAGGCCCCGCCGTCTACCTGTGTCCGTCCCGACCGGAGGAACGGCTCCCTCGGCTCACAGCCCGACCCAACCGGCCGTCCCGCAGTTTTCGCACTCGATCTTGACGCCACCCCGTTCGTTTCGCGGCCCTCGGATGATGTCCCGAGAGCCACAGTCCGGACAGCACAGCCACTCGTAGATCGAACTCGTGTCTGAGGATTGTTTGGGGGCCATCACTGTGTTGTACCAGACGAATAGGAAAGGCTCTGTTGCCTAACAGCGCAACCGACATGCGAGATGGTCTGTCGGCTCTAACGTAGTGTGTGGCTCGCTTAGCCGGTAGCCCGGTAAAGTAGGTCGTAGGGCAGTTTACACGACAGCCACTCGGCGCGTCGGCTTTATTATCGCGAGGAGTGATACACCATCCGTGAAGCCATACCCGGAGACACCACATCTTGAGGAGGCAGGAAGTCTCACGGGCCATCTCTGGGTCCAAGAGTTGCCTACTGGCGGCCGACTCCGCTTCCAGGTCGCCGCCTCAGGGCTTGTCACCTTCGGTATCGCGGGTCAGTCGTTCGACGCCGTCGAGGCGGCCCCGGCGCCATACCGCCGGGCGGCGGCGTTCGTCACCGAACACTTCGACCGTAACGCGTTCCACGGGGCGGCCGACGACCCGGAGCAGGTGACGTTTTTCGGCCTGGCAACCAGAAACGAGGGTGTCACCTACGACTGGAGCACACTGCCGGCATTCGTCGCAACCGATATCGGGTCCGGCGAAACCGGTGAGCCTCTCGCACCGGATACCGCGTCCAGTGTGTTCAGGCGCCTCGGACTGCCGGCGCTCCCCGCCGTTACAAAGGAGGCTCGGGCTGCCCACACAGACCTCGGGCGTTACAGGCAGGCCGGTGCCTTCCCGACATCACGGTGGCGAGACGGCGATGCCGCTGCGGTGCTCATTCGCGATAAATCAGGCGGCCGGTCACAGGCGTGGCGGCCAGGGGCGGCTGCCGCGACAGTTGAACCTGCAACGGGGACAGCAGCGGAACTCGCGGCGGAGTACGCCACGGACAGCCGTATCGAACGAACAGTGACAGAGTTGCGCGGGGATGTGGGGTCACCGACGGTCGGTGCGGTCCGCGACCGGCTTGTCGCTGACGTCACACGGGAGGCATACGGGTCTCTCTACGCTGACGGCGAGTCTGTCGTCCCGACCCGGGAGTTCGAGGCAGCCCTCGCCGAGCGCGTGCAGCAACAGCTGTCTACCGGCGAATCGGGCGCTACCTGACGGTGCAGACGCCAGCCTCTCGTTCCCTCGACTCGCTCGGGAGTATGGAGCTGTCGGTCACACACCGACCGGGGACCGGTGACCGGCAGGGTCGCTCCACTCGTGACACAGTCCTCACAGAGGTCCGATACGTCTCAGAATGCTGTGGGCGTGTGCTCAGTGTGTAGCCACTCGGAGGGTCTGCTTCCGGGCAAGACCGATTACCGTGCCGGCGAGTGACCGTGTGGTCGTGGGCGACCAGGGGCGTTCACCCGGCAATGATGGCGACTGGTCGCGGGTCGTGTGTCCGCTGACCGCGACCCGAACACGCCCGCCGGGACTCCGCCTTCCGCCCGCTTTGAGACACCCATTCAGGTCGGCAGGGTAGCTGTCGGTCGTGCGTCATCTCGCGGAGACATACAGACCGGCCTCGGAGGCGGTGTGCTCGTCCTGTCCGGTTGGACGACCGCCGTGTCAGCCCCCGGTCTGACACCCTCCCTGATAGCGACCCACACCGTGGGTATGTCGGTCCTGGGTCCGGACGAACCGGTATCGGGCTGAGCCCTGGGTGGCAAGCGCCCCGTGATACCGTTTCTCCCGGCAGGGCTCTCTGTGTGGCAGGGTAGAGCCGGCCGCTACTCCCCGTGTGTGCCAGCTAGTCACCTGGGACCGCTCCCAGGGGTATACCCCGCTGACCGGGGCGGTCAGAGGGCCATATAACCGCCGTCAACCGGGTAGGCATTCCCGGTCACGAACGACGCCTCGTCGGAACACAGCCAGACTACTGCGTTCGCGATCTCCTCGGGCCGTCCCTTCCGCCCCATGGGTTGCATCTGGACGAACTGCTGGAGTTCCTCCGGGTCAGCCTCCTCCGCACGGTCGACCATCGGGGTGTCGATTACGCCCGGACAGACGGCATTCACCCGGATATCGGCGTCAGCGTACTCCGAGGCAGCAGCCCGTGTGAGACCGACCACACCGTGTTTACTGGCCACGTACGGGGCGGTGCCTCCGGCTGTGAGGCCGGCAATCGAGGAGGTGTTGACGATGGCGCCGCCACCGTTGGCCTCCATCGTCCGGATCTCCTGTCTGAGACACTCCCAGACGCCGGTGAGGTTGATATCGATGACCTGCGCCCAGTCGCTACGGCTCTGGTCGGCGAGGTCATCCTGTTGATTCCCTTCGATACCCGCGTTATTGTGTGCCATATCGAGTCCGCCGTACGTCTCGACAGCCGTGTCAACCATCGTCTGGATGTCGTCCGGTTCCGTGACATCGGCTCTGACGAATGTCGCATCCCCGTCGGCTGACTCGACCATGTCGACTGTCGTGCGCCCGCCATCCTCGTCGATGTCTGCGACAACGACGTTTGCCCCCTCGTCGGCAAAGCGTTTGGCTGTCTGCCGGCCGATACCCGACCCTGCTCCGGTTACGACTGCTGTCTTATCCTCCAGTTCGAGCGACATATGTCACGTGTTGACACGCAACAACATAATACTCACGCCAACGTTCAGCAACCGGATAGGTAGTTGCCCCAATCGACACAGGCGAGCCGAATAGCTTTGTCACCGGCATTAGACACGTTCCCGACCCGGAGTTCTCCCGACTGCAACGGTGGTGAGTTGCGTCCGTGCACTCCGCCACGGGTGCGAGGACAGTTGGAGAGACGCTGTTGTTCCGGCCGTGCAGTTCCGATTACA
>JBLGCN010000163.1:0-5628 GCA_047617405.1 Natronomonas sp. | reverse complement strand
CCTCCGGCGCTCGTCCGACAGGGCCGACCTCGGGATGTAGATGTGTCCCCAGGACCCAGGGAACCCTGTTCGGGTCAGCGACGCTGTACGTCTGTGTCTCACCGACGACTGGCACTGGCAATATCGACTGTAGGGGCGTGAGCTACTTAACCTGTGGTCAATCCGCCGACGGGATACCACGGCGGCGGCCGTGAGTACCGCAGTCACTCCATGGCTCAGCCACGGTGGCCGGTGCTCCCTTGCATACTACCCTGTCTCCGACAGACTGTAATACGTCACTCGTGTGACCCGACACAGCCTCATTCACCGTCGAGCGGTGTGCCCGTCGCGGGGACTACGTCGAAGCCGTTGAGCACGCAGGCGAGCATCGCGTAGTACCCCATCGTCGCCGTCAGTTCGACGAGGCCCTCGGTCCCGAACTCCGATTCGGCGGCGTCGTAGGTCCCCCGTGACACCGCGTGGTCGCCGAACAGTTCCTGGCCGTACCGGACGATACTCGCCTCGCGGTCGCCCAGCTGGTCCAAGCCCCTCTCGATAACGGCCTCGAGCGTCGCCTCGGTGACGCCGGCCTCACGGGCGATCGGTGCGTGGACCGCCCACTCGAAGGCACAGTCGAACGCACGCGCCGTCGTGAGGACACCCAGTTCTCGGTCGCTGTCGGGAAGTGTACTCTCGAAGCGGACGTATGCGCCCAGGCGTCCGACGCGGCTGGCCAGTTCGGGGCTGTGCAGGAGGACCCCGAACGGCCCCTGAATCTCGCCGCGACTCTCGGTGAGCGCGTCGTAGTGCGAACGGCCTTCGGCCGGGAGCTGGTCGCGCTCGTCGATGAACGGCACCCGCGGCTCGTGGTCGAGTGACATACACTTTCCACAGCCCCGGCGCTATTTATCGGTTCACCCCCGACGCCCGGTCATCGGCGTCTCGGGGCCGGGAGCGTTCGCCCGTTCGGAACCGGAGTGAGTGTCGACAGGCTTGGATGCGTGTGTTTTAGCCGGGTCTGGCCCTACACCCGTGTATGCGAGTAACGGCCGTCGGCACGAGTGGCGGTCTCCCGACCGCACAGTACGGCACCAGTTGCGTCTATCTGAGCCTGTTCGGCGACGAGGTCCTGTTCGACTGCGGCGAGGGCTCCCAACAGCGACTGATGCGGTACGACGCCTCCCCGAACGTCGATGCCGTGTTCATCAGCCACTTCTACGCGGACCACACCCTCGGACTGCCCGGCCTCGTCCAGGCTCTGGAGATGAACGAGCGTGACAGACCCCTCGATATCTACGTCTCGGAGCACCGGACCCAACGGGCCCGCGAGACCATTGAGGGTGCCTACGGGTGGCCCAGCTACACGGTCGACGTCCACGGATACGGCGAGGGTGAGCCGGCGATACGCACGGACGAGTACACTGTTCGGGCCTTCAGCACGCCCTACACGGAGCACTCACACGGGTTCGTGGCCGAGGAGACGGACAGGCGAGAGTTCCTGGCCGAGGAGGCGCGGGCACTCGGCCTCGACCCCGGACCGAAGTACGGGAAATTGCAGAACGGGCACGCCGTCGTAACGGACGACGGGAGGACGGTCGAGCCCGAGGACGTGCTGTCGGACCCGAAGCCCGGACGGAAGATAGTGTACACGAGTGACACCAGACCGACCGCCGACGTCGTCGAGGCTGCCTCGGACGCCTCACTGCTGATATACAGCGCCATGTTCGCCGAGGAGCAGGCAGACAGAGCCCGGTCGACCGGGCACTCGACCGCGACAGAGGCGGCGCGGGTCGCGTCGGAGTCCGGAAGCCAGCGGCTCTGGCTCACCCACATCTCCCCGCGACACGAGGGCGACGAGCAGACGCTCGAAGCACAGGCCAGAGCCGTGTTCGAGGGCGACCTCACAGCCGTCCGGGACGGCGACACTACTGAGGTCACGCGCGAGTAGCCACCGGGGCCCATCGCCGGCGAGCGTCCGCCAGAGTCCCCCTTTCGTGAAAGGAGAGCAGTGGCCGACCCCTGAGGTCACAGCACCCCCTGACCCCGTCTGGTCCGGGGGGCGCTGTCCTACGGAGCCGCCTCGAAACGGTGGTTTTTGCCCTTCGAGGCCCTCACTCGGGTATGGCGACACTCGTTGCCGGCGTCCTGTTTGTGGTCCTCCTGGCGGGAACGGAGGCGTTTTTTACCGTGCTCTCCGCCCTGAACCTGCGACATCAGGAACGGACCGTCGCGGCCGAACGGGAGTGGGTGGTCGAGGAACTGGGGATCGACGACCCGGAGCGGGCACTGGCGTACGAGCGGGTGTCGGCCGGCGTCGGGGCGCTCCGGTCGTGGGTCACCCTCGGCGTCCTCCTGCTGGTGCTGTTCTCCGGGGTGTTCGGCGAGGCGACGGCCGCCCTGGCAGGGCTCGACAGCGTGCTCCTTGAGACGGCGGTGTTCGTCGCCGGGGTGTTACTGGCGACACGACTCGTCGGTGTGCCGTTCGACCTCGTGGAGACGTTCGTCGTCGAGGAGATATACGGCTTCAACGAGCGGAGTCTCGGGCTGTGGCTGCGCGACTGGACCCTCCAGACGGTCGTGTCGGCGGCGCTGGTGGTGCCACTCGGCGTCGCCGTCGTGTGGTTCGTCACGACGGTGCCGGTGTGGCCGGCGGCCGCCTGGGCACTGGCTATCGGGGCCATCGTCGCGTTCACCGTCCTGAAGCCCCGGGTCATCGACCCGCTGTTCTACGACTTCGAGCCGCTGGGTGACGGGGACCTCAAAGCGGCCGTCGACGCGGTGTTCGACGCCGCAGGCTACCGGACCGAACAGGTGTACGAGATGAACGCGAGCACCCGGACCGGACACTCGAACGCCTACTTCGTCGGGTTCGGCCCCGCAAAGCGCGTTGTCCTCTACGACACACTCGTCGATGGCATGGACACGGCGGCGATACAGAGCGTCCTCGCACACGAACTGGCCCACTGGCGTGAGGGGCACATCTGGAAGTTCATCGGGCTCGCGGCGTTGCGGCTGGCCGTCGTCTTTGCCGCACTCGGTGGGCTGGTCGCGTCCGGCATCGTATACTTCCCGGTCGCGGCACCGCAGACGCCGTACGTCGGACTGTTTCTCGGCGTCCTGTTGCTGGCGCCGCTCAACCGCCTGACGAGCCCGCTCGAGAACTACGTGTCGCTGCAGTACGAACGCGACGCGGACGCCTACGCAGTCGAGGTGACCGACGGCGCAGCGATGGCCCGCGCGCTCTCGACGCTGGCCTCGGACAACCTCTCGGTCCCCTTCCCGCACCCGTGGTACGAGACGTTCCACTACGACCACCCGCCCATTCCGGAGCGCATCCGGCGGGTCCGAACCCTCGCGGACCGGCCGGATGACGGCCAGGGCGACCGTCAATCCGGCAGCGACCCGAGCGCGGGCGATTAGCCAGGGGTCACTGTGAGGACCGTCCGGCGACTGCAGACGACGCTTCGGCGCGAACCGAGGGCCGTTGCGAGCACCAGACCGAACAGCAGGGCCGGCGTGCTTCACCGACCGCCACCCCTGCGGCGAAGATCCGACGACGCATGAGGCCAGCCTCAGTCGTCTGACGCTGTCTATCGGTGCGTCGGGACCCCCGGGACCCACACGGGGACTGCGGTGGACTCCGCCGACGAAGCGGTGAAACCGCTCGAACCCCTATCTATCTTATGAGCCAGGAGACGCTGGACGGCGAGGATATCTCCGCCCTCCGCGAGGAGTACGACCGGACGGTGAACGAGCGACTGCCCGAGAGCGCACAGGACAGCGAGGGGTGGCCGATCCACCTCGACCACTGTTTCGGACGCGTCGTCCTCGACAACCTGTTCCAGGACGAGTGGTACAGCCACGTCGATGGCCGCCCGGCCTACGAGCACCTGTCACCGGAGGAGCTACGCGAAGCAATCGGGATCGCGGACCGGATGCTAGAGGGCGGACAGCCGGTCGTAGAGGAGCTGAACGAAAACTCGCTGCGGTGGCGTGACGAGACCGGGTAGACCGACTGCGCCCCGAGCGCACGGGCTGTGGCGTCGACGGCTCGACGCGGGCGACGGGTGTCCTGTCGTCTTGATAACGGGACTCACAGATCAGTTAGGACGTTCGGGCACGTACACTCGGATGAAGACAATGACCGACTACAGCCAGACTGACATGGACATGGAGGAAGCGATGGAGGAGATGATGACGATGGGGATGGACGTGAACGAAACGATGCTGGCGGGGATGGACCCCGAGGAGGCACTGGAACAGGCCAGAGAGGGTGCCCTGCAGGGCGCCGAACTCGGAGCGGCGTTCGGTCCGGCTGGCGCCGGATTCGGCGCCGGCTGGGGCGCCGCACTGGGCTACCTGAGCGGCGCGACCGGCGTCCCGACCGGGCCGGTGATGACCGGCAGCCAGACCGACGACTGAGCGGATAGCTCGGGACGGCCACTCAGTCCTGTTTTATGTCGACGAGCCTTGACCGCGGCCGACAGTGCGCGACGAGCACGGGCTCGCCACCGGTGGGCTGTCACTATCTGGCACGACATAACGCCGGCGACCGTCTGGGGTCTCGGACTACCGGTAGAGATAGACGACCCACGCGATAGCGAGCAGAACCCCGCCACCCCCGACGATAGCACCCGCGATATTGACCAGGCCCGGCTGGACGCTGCTCGACTGTGTCAGTACCGCCGTGACGACGTACACGCCTGCGTGTAGCCACTGTCACCGGGTGAGAGTACACCCAGCACTCTGTGGGTGATGTCGGGCGCCTGGTGTTTCCCGGCGCCTCTCGCACCGTATCGCGGGAATGACTGCATGAGAGAGCCGGCTCGACGACAGCCCACCGGACCGACGTGTCCCCGGGCCTGTCGACAGTGACGCCCTCCGGTCGCGGTCGGAACCGACGGGTACAGCACCCGTGACCGTGTAGGCCGGACATGACCGAACGCTCGGGGCAGTTTCGCGTCTACCGCGTCACGGAGTCGGTACCACATATCAACCTCCAGGCCGTCGAGTCAGCAACGCTGTACACGGTCTACCAGACCGGGTACGGCGACCTGCAGGAACGGGTCGACGAGCTGGTGACGGGAGACCTGGTGACGGCGACACTGGAGGGTGACCCTGCTGCCGAGGACGAACCGTGGCGGATACGGCGGCTCGAGCGCGCCGGCGGAGTCAAGATGGGGTTTGCCGTCGACGTACAGCCCCCTGATGTCGCGCGAGAGACGTGGACAGCGGACGCGACGGCGCCGGTGTCGACCGTGCTCTCCGAGGACGGCACCGCTGTCGGTGCCTGCGTCGTCCAGCCCCGGGACCCGTTGCCCGATGGGGCCTTCGTCCCGAGCGTCCTGACAGGGTTACTGCCCCTGGAGGGGCAACTCGACTCGGTGTCGGGTGTCGGGGAGCCGGCGGCCGAGGCGCTCTTTCTCGACCCCGACCCCACCGACGCCAGGTCGTTCTCGACACCCTACGGCGTTGCCCTCCTGTTCACCGAGCGCGGTCGGTCGCTCGCCGACCGGTTCCGGGAACAGTACGACTGCCCGCGGGGAACGGAGACGAGGCCCGAGTTCGACCCCTACGGGTTGTGAGCGTCCTGACCGGGCCGACGGGTCCGACGACCGTACTGTCGACACTACACTCCGCGGTGTCGGA
>JBLGCN010000162.1:0-5651 GCA_047617405.1 Natronomonas sp. | reverse complement strand
CGACGTACTGGACGACGATGCCGACCATCGAGGCGATACTCTGGCCCAGCAGCATCATCACCACGTCACGGTTGTTGATGTGGGCGAGTTCGTGGGCGAGTACGCCCTCGAGTTCGTCGCGCTCCAACAGGTCGATGATCTCTTGTGAGACGACCACCACACCCGCGCCCTTCCGACCGACGGCAAAGGCGTTTGGCATCCCCATCTCGGCGACCATCAGCCGGGGTTTGTCGATCCCCATATCACGGCTGAGCTGGGCAACGGTGCGGTGGATCTCCTGGTACTGTCGGTTTTCGGGCATGTCCTCCGCGCCGACGCTGCGCAGCGCAGCCCACTTCCCGAACTTGTACTGGAAGCCGACCAGCAGGACACTCCCCACCGCGAACAGGGCGAGTATGGACGTGCTCTGGCCAAAGGCCAGATACGCCAGCCCCGCCGCACCGGCGTAGAGGGCGAACAGGATGGTCCCGGAGAGGAGCATCCTGAGTTTCAGACCGATATGTCGTACCATCATTTTATAATAATGGCTCGGAGATAAAAAGCTGACCGGCTTCCGAAAGGCGGGACACGTAACATATAAACCCCATGAGGCAGCAGAAATAGCTATGATTTATGGCTCTTCCGGGTCGGCCCGCACGTGGTGTGCGAGCGCCGCCGGGGATGCCGTGGCTTTCTTCTCGAAGCGGAAGCGCCGGGCCAGGTAGGCTCGTGGCAGGCGTGACGCCCCCGTCACGGGTCGGTTCCGGCCGGCACTGACCGCAACTGACTCAACACCACCGTCCCACTACGGAGACATGAGCTACGACACTTTCGGGGGCGTGTACCCTGCGATGTGCACGCCATTCCACGACGACGACAGCATCGACTTCCAGACGCTCCGCGACGAGGTCCGCCGCCTGGAGGCGGCGGGCGTCGACGGGGTTGTTCCCGTCGGCTCGACCGGCGAGTCGGCGACACTGAGCCACGACGAACACGTCGAGGTCGTCGAGGCGGCCGTCGACGCGGCCGAGGATATCCCCGTCATCGCCGGCAGCGGCTCGAACAACACCGCCGAGGCGCTCTCGCTGTCCCGGCGCTCGGCCGCGGCCGGCGCCGACGGCCTGCTTCTGATCTCGCCGTACTACAACAAGCCCGAACAGCAGGGGTTTCTCGACCACTACCGGGCGATCGCCGACGCGGTCGACATCCCCCAGGTCGTCTACAACGTCCCCGGCCGGACGGGGCAGAATATCGAGCCCGAGACCGTCGCGGAACTCGCCACCCACGAGAACATCGCGGGCTACAAGGCCGCAGGCGGTGACCTGAACCAGGTCGGCGAGGTCGTCGAGCGGACCCGCGACCAGGCCTTTGACGTGCTCTCGGGGAACGACGGCGAGACCCTGCCGATACTCTCCGTCGGCGGCACCGGGTGTATCAGCGTCGCCGCAAACGTCGAACCCGAGCGGATGGGCACGCTGGTCGGCGCCGCCCTCGCCGGCGACTACGAGACGGCCCGGGAACGCCACCACGAACTCGGCCCGCTGTTTCGGGCGTTGTTCTGGGAGACAAACCCCATCCCGGTGAAGGCTGCCCTCGAGACCCGCGGGCACATGTCCGGTCGCCTGCGCTCGCCGCTGACCGACCTCACCGCGGAGAACCGCGAGCGTCTCGACGCGCTGCTCGCGGAGTACGAGGCGCCCGACGGTGACGGCGAGGGCAGTGAGGTTGCGGAGGCCGGCCGATGAACGTCGGGGTCAGTGGGGCCACCGGCCGGATGGGACAGCGCGTCATCGACACCGCGAGCAGCCGCGAGGATATCGATGTCAGCTTCGCCATCGGCACCGAGGCCGACGCCGAGGCCGGCGTGCCGGTCGTCTCCTCGACAGCGGTTGCCGGCGCGATCGCGGACCACGACCCCGCCGCTATCGTGGACTTTAGTGTGCCGGAGTCGGCGGCGAGCCTCGCCGAGGTCTGTGCCGCCGAGGATGTTGCACTGGTCGTCGGCACGACGGGGCTGGAGGAGAGCCATCTCTCGGTCGTCCAGGAAGCAAGCGGCGCAACGCCGGTGCTGAAGGCGACCAACTTCTCGCGGGGGATCCAGGCCCTCCTGCGCGCGCTCGGCCCCGCCTTAGAGGCCCTACCGGGCTACGACCTCGAGTTGCTGGAGACGCATCATAATGGCAAGCGTGACGCACCGAGCGGGACGGCAAAGACGGTGCTAGAGACCGTGGCCGAGCACCGTGACTTCGAGACAGTCTACGGCCGCGAGGGGGTCCAGCCCCGCGAGGACGGCGAAGGCGAGGTCGGCGTGCTGGTCCGGCGTGCCGGGGATATCCGCGGGGAACACGAAATAGTGCTGGCCGACAACGACGAGGTGCTCACCATCGCTCACCGCGCCGAGGACCGAGCGGTCTTTGCTGAGGGGGCACTCGACGCCGCGGCCTGGCTCGCCGGCAGAGATCCGGGCTGGTATACCTTCGGGGACGTGATCGACGGCCAATGAGCCTGCAATCCGATATCGAGGCGCTCTGGGCGCGCTACCAGGACGGGCTGACGGCGGCCGAGACCGGCAGTGACGCCGACGCGACCCTCGATGCGTTTCTGGACGCACTGGAGACCGGTGACGTGCGGGCCGCCGAGAAGACCGGCGACGGGTGGGCGGCAAACGAGTGGGTCAAACAGGGGATCCTGCTGAACTTCGGGCTCCGGGAGACCACAGCCCGTGAACACGGCGGTGTCACCTACAACGATGTCCTCCCGCTCGCCGACACCGCCGACCTGGGGGCGCGTGGCTCGCGCAACACGCCCGACGGGACGGTCGTCCGGCGAGGGGCGAATCTCGGCGAGGATATCATTATGATGAGCCCCTCCTTCGTCAACATCGGCGCCCGGGTCGGGGACGGCACCCTCGTGGACTCCTGTGACACGGTCGGCTCCTGTGCGCAGGTCGGCGCCGACGTCAAACTCGGCGCCAACGCGCTCATCGGCGGCGTGCTCGAACCGGTCGAGGACGCGCCGGTCATCGTCGAGGACGGCGTCTCGCTGGGCGCAGGGACGCGTGTCACCTCCGGCTTCGTCGTCGGGGCGAACAGTGTCGTCGGGGAGAACACCCTCCTCACCCCCCGGATCCCGGTCTACGACCTGGTCGAGGAGACGGTGGTCTACGGTCACCTGCCACCGGAGCGCCGGGCGTTTATCCGCTACGTGGAGTCGTCGGTCGGGGACCACGACCTCTTCGAGGGTGGTGCGTACAAGCCGGCCGTCGTCGCAACGGACGTCGAGGCGGAGACCCTGGAGGCGACCAAACGGGAGGACGCCCTCCGGGAGTGACGGTCGTCCTCTGCGGCGTTGGCGGGGACACGGGCAACGTCCGCCCGGTCCCACAGGTCGACGCCGACGGCCGCTTCGAGTATCTCCCGATCCCCGAGAAGGGGCCGACGACCGAGACGGGCACCTACGGGTCGCTCACACAGCGATACGGCGACGGGCCACTGGCTGACCTCCTCACCGGTGTGCGGCCCGGGAGTGACGGGGGGTGGCTCACCGACCCCGACACGGTTGCCGCCCACCCTGTTCATTACGACCCGAACCTCGACGCCCTGAGCTACGGTGAGCACAGACCGGCCTACGTCTCCCGGCTGCGTGGGCTGAACCCCGGCGACATCGTGGCCTTCTACACCGGCCTGCGCGGCCCGGACAGCGACGAAAAACACCGCTATCTGTTTGGCTACTTCACTGTCGGCGCGGAGCCGACCGTCCTCGACCCGGAGTTGGACCTCGATGCGAAGCGTCGGGCGCTCGAAACGCACCCCCGGAACGCACACACAAAGCGGTTCCAGGCCGCCGGCGACCTCTACTACCACGACGACTCGTTCACCGACCGGCCGGAGACGGTCGTCGTGGTCGACGGGCGCGACCCGGGTGGTCTGCTCGACCGTGCAATTCGCCTGAGCGACCGGCGACAGGGGCCGAACTACTATATGACGCCCGAGCTGGTCGACCGGCTCGCGCCCGAGTCCGCCGGCGAGGGCGGCGTCCACCTGGGCGGGATCAAGCCCGCGATACGGGCCGAGGTGAGCCGCGAGCAGTTCCTGGAGATGCTCGACCGCCGACCCTGAGTGGCGCTAGATACGGGTCACATGGCGGCTGCGCGGTCGAGCCCGAGACCAGGCGGGAAGCACAACGCTTGTGTCGCCACGCACCCCCGTACTCACAATGAGTCAGACGACGGCCCCGGCGTACCGGCTGGCCGACTGGGACGGCGACCGCCTGCTCGGGCTGGCCAACGAGCACGCCACACCGCTGTACGTGCTGGACCTTGAGCGCGTACGGGCGAACTACCGGCGCTTTGCCGAGGCCTTTCCCGACGCGCACGTGATGTACGCCGCAAAGGCCCACACCGGCCGTGCGGTGCTCGAGACACTCCTTGAGGCCGGCGCCGACATCGAGTGTGCCGCCGCCGGGGAGCTCCGGCGGGCCGTCGAGGCCGGCGCGGACCCGAACACCCTCCAGTACACGGCGGTCAATCCGCCGGGTCGCGACCTCGACTACGCTGTCGACCTCGCCGCCGAGCACCCGGGGCTGACCATCACCGGCGGCGCCGCGGACACCTTCGACCGACTGGCCGAGCGGGGCTACGACGGCCGGGTGGCACTCCGCGTGAACCCCGGTATCGGCACGGGCCACCACGAGAAGGTCGCCACCGGCAAGGACGCCAAGTTCGGGGTCCCGATCGACCGGGTGCCCGGGATGGCCGCCGACCTCCGGGACCGCTTCGAGTTCGTCGGCGTCCACGCCCACGTCGGCAGCGGCGTTCTCCGCGAGGACCTGGACGATCATATCGAAGCTGTCTCGCAGATCGCCGACCTGGCCCGGGCGGCCGCCGGTGGTCACGAGCTCGACTTCGTCGATATCGGCGGTGGCTTCGGCGTCCCGTACCACCCCGAGGAGGAACCCCTGGACATGGACGAGGTTGCACGCCGGGTTCGGAGGGCCGTTGGCGACCTCCCCGGTCGGCTCAAACTCGAGCCCGGCCGGTACGTGGTCGCGGACGCGGAGTGTCTCCTCACCCGCGTGAACACGGTCAAAGAGGCGCCGGGCTCGACCGTCGTCGGCGTCGACGCCTCGCTGGCGACGCTGGTCCGGCCGGCGATGTTCGACTCCTACCACCACATCAGGAACCTCTCGGCGCCGGACCGGTCGACGGAGCCCGTCTCGGTCGGCGGGCCCTGCTGTACCAGCGCCGACGTCTTCTGTACGGACCGGTCGGTTGCACGCCCCGAGCGGGGCGACCTGCTGGCGGTCGGCACCGCCGGCGCCTACGGCTACGAACTCGCCAACCAGTTTCACTCCCAGCCACGGCCGGCCGAGGTCGCTCTCGACGGGCGCGAGAAGCGGGTCGTCCGCCGCCGGGAGACGCTGTCGGACGTGACGCGACTGGAGCAGTAACAGCGGTCACGGCCGGGTGAGGGCCCGGTGTCCGGGGGTCAGGAGATGTAGATTGCCGGCTTCCCGGGCTCGGCTTTCCGCGCCATCTCGCCGTCCTCGGCGCGCCGGACGGTCACGTCGGCCCCGAACTCGTCATCGAGCAGCCAGGCCGCCCGTTCGAGCACCGCCCGCTCGGTGTCAGCAGCCAGCGTCGGCTCTAGCTCGCGAGCCCGTCCCTGCAGGTC
>JBLGCN010000161.1:0-5673 GCA_047617405.1 Natronomonas sp. | reverse complement strand
CAAATCAAGCAAGGGCTACCGGGGGCAGACGATCATCTTCACCAACTCCCGGCGGCGGTGTCACGAGATCTCCCGCCGCCTGGAGTACGAGTCGGCCCCGTATCACGCCGGCCTGGACAACAAACGCCGCTCCCGGGTCGAGGGGCAGTTCGCGGACCAGGACCTGGCCGCGGTGGTGACGACGGCGGCGCTGGCGGCGGGGGTCGACTTCCCGGCCTCACAGGTGGTCTTCGACTCGCTGGCGATGGGTATCGAGTGGCTCTCCGTCCAGGAGTTCAGCCAGATGCTCGGCCGGGCCGGCCGGCCCGACTACCACGACCAGGGGACCGTCTACCTGCTCGTCGAGCCCGACGGGGCCTACCACAACTCCCAGGAGATGACCGAAGACGAGGTTGCGTTCAAACTGCTGAAAGGGGAGATGGAGCCCGTCCAGACCCGCTACGACGGCCCGGCGGCGGTCGAGGAGACGCTGGCGAACATCACCGTCGCCGGCTCGCGCGCCAAACGGCTCAACGAGTCGATGGTCGGTGAGGTACCCACAAAACACGCGCTGGGCAAGCTCATCGAGTACGGCTTTATCGACGGGCTGGAGCCGACCCCGCTCGGGGAGGGGGTGACCCGGCACTTTCTCTCGCCGGGTGACGCCTTCGCCATTCTCGAGAGCCTCCGGACGGGCGAGGACGCCTACGACCTCGTCGCCCGGATGGAACTGCGCGAGGACGACCGGTAGACCCCCCGAGTGGACGCCGCGGACGGCCGGTCTGTGCGGTCGTTACATGTTGCCTCGTGTGAGTGACCCGCCCGAACCGACAAGCCCCTCGACGGTCTACTACGGTTGTGCCAACCGTCGAGTTCGAGGACGCGACCGGCGAGCGGACGAGTGTCGAGTGCACAACGGGGGAAACCCTCCGGGACGCCCTTCTGGCGGCCGACCTGTCGGTCCACAACGGCCCCCGGCTCGTCTCCTGTCACGGCCACGGGTCGTGTGGAACCTGTGCCGTCGCGGTCAAGGGGCCAGTCGACCCGGCCACACCGGCCGGCCGCGAGCGGGTCCGGCTCTCCGTGCCGCCCCACGACCCCGACGCCGGGCTCCGGCTCGCCTGTCAGGTCACCGTCGACGGCGACCTACTGGTCCGGAAAGGGGGTGGCTTCTGGGGACAACAGCCCCCCGACGGCGCCGGGGACGCGGGTCGCCCGGACTGAGACTGTCGTCCCGGGTCACCGGTACGGCCCGACAGACGCGCCGGGCGGGCTCTGTCCGTCGGGGAGCCCGCCGGCCGGGACTCAGGGTGCCTGTTCGCGCTCGGCGTAGGCCCCGAGGTCCAGCGACCAGTCCCACTCCCGGTAGGACAGCGAGGGTGTCTCACCCCGGGGAAGCTGGTCGTACCGCCGGAGAAAGTCGTAGACCCCGCGCTTGCCGCCGAAGTCACCACGAAACCACAGCAACACCCGCGGCACCAGCGCCTCGCCGGCCCCAGGGTCGTAGTCGACGGTCCGCTCGAGATAGCCCCGTGTCGCCAGGTCGAGTTGGTCGTCGACGGCCTCGCGGGTGTAGGCGGCGACCGGCGGACAGCTCCCGGCCCCGCAGTTCAGCGCGAAGTGGACCCGGGGGTCGCGCTCGTCCGGGGCGTGTCTGTCGGCAAAGCCACTCCGGAGCGGCCGTGGAACCCGTAGATACCCCAGCGAGTACTTGTGGTACGAGCGCCGCAAGAGGCCGTGTTCGATGTCGTCGAGACTCAGCGACCGGCCGGCGACGGTGATGAGGTCGGCGGCAAAGAACTGCCGGCGGTGGTCGTACTGCCCGGGGTCGGCCGCGAGCGCCTGCTGGGTGGCCGCGTTGTACACGTTTGTCCAGAAGGCTATGCGCGCCCGGTCGGTGTCGAGGGCCGCCGCGAGCCGGTCGTCGTCGAGGTCGGTGAGGTCGGCGGCCAGCCCGTCAACCGGCTCCTCGCGCCGGACGGCGAGCAGGAACGCCTCGGAGAGTGAGACGGGGTCCGGTGTCACAGCTCTCTGTAGGGGTCGGTCGCCCATGACGGTTCGGCGCCTGTCCGGGCGGGACACACCGCCGTGACGGGTCCACGCCTTACCCCAGCCGGACACATACTGCCGACTGTACGTCTGTAAAGCGTCTCGACGTTCCGGGGTGGCGAGTCTCCTCGCGACGTGTCGGCAGTCTCAGTCGTACCGGGCGTCGAGGTCGCGTTTGGTCTCGTCGATGACCGCCGCCTCGGCGCGGGTCATCGCCCGCAGCGCCTCGTCGGTGTAGTCCACCTCGACGGTCGGGAGGCCGCCGAGCGCCGCCCCCAGCCCGGCGAACCCACCCAGCACCTCACCGGGGTCGAAGGTGACCGCCATCCGGAACGCCTCGGTGTGTGCCCGGAGCGGGCCGGTGAACACAAAGTGCTCCTCGACGAGCGCGACGGCCTCCGCCCGGGAGAGCGTCGCCGTCACCGCCGGCCAGAATGCGTTCTGGTCGGCCGAGACGAGTGGTGTAATAGCCTCGCCGAAGCGGCGCTGGCGCTCGACCAGTTCGTCCCGGATTGCCCCGCGGCGCTCGGCGGGCAGGGACGGGCTGAGCGCGTCGTCGTAGGCGTCGGCCGCCAACAGCGCCTCCCGGTGGGCCTCGATACCGTCGTCGCTCTCGACAGCGTCGAGTAACGTCTCGAACTGGGTGAGGACCGTTGTCCGGTAGGTCTCGAGTTCCGGCTGGACGACCCGCTCGCGGAGGAGTTCCGAGTCACCAAGCAGCCGTTTGACCGTCGCGCTCCCCGGGCCACCCTCACGGAGCGCCCGGGGAACCCGGAAGGCCTCGGCCGTGCGGTCGACCGCCCGGTTGACGTACCGTTCGAACCCCTCGCGGACTGCGGCGCGTGTCACAATTACCGGTACGGCCGCGATGGATTTGTAGCTACTGCCCGTGAGCAGTGGGTGTGCCCTCTTACCGGCTCGCACACCTGCCTGGCGCGTGGCTGACCGGGGCTCTCTGCTGTGGCCGGCGATACCGCGCCCACGACAGACCGGGCAGCCGAGACGACCGCGGTCACCGTCGGGTTCGAGGAGACGGCCCTCGAGCAGGTCGGCGAACGCGCCGTCCGGAGCCGCCGGGGGGACCGTGAGGCGGCGGTCCGGGGACTCCTCGACCGGTGGCTGCACAGCCGGGGTGAACGCCGTGAACCGTGGCGGGAGACAGTGACACAGTCCGGCGAAGGGCGGGTCTCTCGGCTACGGCGACGGCCGGGCAAGCTCTCCGCTGTCGCCGGCGTATGCCTGTGCCGCAGTTTTGTTTGTGAGAATTCGGGGAAAACTGGCAGCCAGCAGCCCGACCGCGTTTTTCAAGAACAGAAATTGCTGTCCACGATATAAGTGGAAACAGACCCTTGTATTATTCACTCGATGAATCAGTCGAACTCGAAAGCACGGCAGGCCGGGTCCCACACCCAACATTCGCCGGAGGACGCGTCCGCCACCCTATCTGGGATAGACGCAGACACGGACGCAGGTGTCGGGGACAACGACGGCGTGACGCTCGGTCAACTGTACAACGAGCTGCGCTCTGGTGATGTCGTCTCCAACACCGACAGCGTCCGCCTGGTTCCCGAGCAGCACTCCGAGGCGGTTCTTGAGGACGTGACGAGCACGCTGTTTGGCCAGTCGAGCTTCCAGTTCAGGGAGTCGGTAGTGAAGGAAAATCTCGACGAGATCCTGCTGTTGCTGGTCGCACACCGGAGTTCAGAGACAAACGGCAAGAGCCTGATGAGCGACCTGGCGACGGTGTTCGACACACGCCTGAGCCCGGGAACACTCTACCCACAGCTCCACGAACTCGAGGACGAGGGGCTGCTCACGGTCCAAGAGCTCGTCCGGACAAAGGAGTATCGCGTCGACGACGAGGAGGCCATAGCCGAACGGGTCACCGCCGCAGCGGAACAGCACCTCGCGCTGGGGCTGTTCTTCCACGCCGCACTTGAGGACCTCTCGTAACCGCGGACCCCTGTCTCAGACCGTCACCGCTGACTGACCTCGATGTCGAGGTCTGTGTGCTCGAGTAGCGTGGCGACGACCGTCTCCGGCTGTTTTTCCTCGGCAACCAGGCCGGCGTACCAACACACCAGCGACTCGAAGGCCTCGGAAACGTCGTCGGTGTCGGCCACCACAGTGTCCTCTGTATCGTCTGCACGTGCCCCGGCAGCCAGTGCGTGTGCGCCGGCGAGGCCCGCGATATCGGCGTGTGCACCCGGAGCCCTCTCCCCGCCCGGCTGCCTGTCGTGTCCGTCCACCTCGCTCCCGGCTGGCTGTGGGTCGGGGCTGTCCGCCGGCTGCGGTGTGTCCCCGCCGTCGGCGTGGACGACGCGTCGCCCGTCGTCCAGCTGGCGGATGTGCTCGTCACTCGGTTCGAGGTCGGTGGGTGCGAGAACACCCTCGGGGTTGTCGTCTGTCATCTGTTGTCAGGGTAGTATCGGGAGTAGCTGCTCGGCGAGCCGTGCGACCGGCAGGAGATACTGCCGGTCGGCGGCGAAGTACTCGAACCCGGTAAAGACCAGAAACAGCGCCATCGCGGCTGCTGTCAGCCCGAGCACCACCGCGCCGAGTCGGTCGTTGCCGGGCCGGACCACCAGCCAGAGGGCCGTGACTGCCGCGGCTGCGAGGTTCAGCAGGGCGTGGGCCTGCATCAGCGTCCCGACATCCGGCCCGAGCGCGGCGTATATCGTTGCCCAGGCGACGCCACCGACCCCGGCCCCGAGCAGTGTCGTCACCACGAGCCGCCGCGGAGCCTGTCGCACCACCCGTCGGACCGGCGCCAGCCGAAACACGCCGTAGGCAAGCAGCGGGACGACCGGGACGAGATATCGGACGGTGACCGTCGAGTGAATCGGGAGCCGCGGGAGGTGAGGCAGCGTGAACACGACGACAAAGACGAGCGCAAACAGGTCGGTCGCCCGGCGGGGGTCGTCCGTCTCCGGCAGTTTCGCCGCCAGCCGGCCCCGGAACCGCCGCAGCCAGAGGACGGGTGCTGCCAGGAGTGTCGCCAGAAGCGGCGCGGACTCGAGCAGCGCCAGGTCGATCGTCTCGCCGCCGGTCTCGGCGTAGTCGACCCCCGGGATACGCCCGCTACGGAGGACGACGTGATAGAGCCGGTCCGGCGACAGCGATGTCACACCCTGTTCGACCCTGGCCGCCGCCCGAAAGGAGAGGTCGACCCCGGTGGTGGCCGTGCCGGTCAGCAGCGAGACGGCGGCGGTGAGCGGGCTCGGCGAGGGTGTGGACCCCGACCCCGAGCCGGCGGCGGACTCCGAACCCGGGGAGGGTGCCGGTGCCGACGGCTGTGTACCGCCGGTCGCCCCGGCACCGTCCGCTCCCGCGACGGCACTCGGGTGGCTCGCAGCCAGCCCGGGGTCGACCGCCAGCGGGTCGCCGGCGGCGTGCGCGGCGAGCAGCCGTGGCGGGACCAGCGGGTTTCCGGCGACGATCACGTTGGTCAGCAGGAACGGGGCCAGTGACACCGCCAGGGCGGCGGCCGTGGGCGCGAGCGCACGGAGGTCATTCCGGGGGCTCGTCGCCAGGTCGACCGGGACGAGTGCAACGAGCAACAGGAGGCCCTCGGGGGCGCTGACCCACGCTGTGAGCCCCACCGGCACGTACGTCACGGCCCGGTCACGGACTCGCCCGCTGGAG
>JBLGCN010000160.1:0-5713 GCA_047617405.1 Natronomonas sp. | reverse complement strand
GGAGGAGTTGGGTGTCCTCGACGGCCGGGTCGGCCGCGATGAGCGCCGAGACGTTCTGGACCGCCGTCAGCGTGACCTGTCCGGTCTCGTTGTCGAGGCTGACGGTGTACTCCGTCCCCCGGTAGGTCGTCATCGCGCCGTCTTCGAGTGTGGCTGTCGAGCGCGCGGAGTCGTTGGTCCAGACGAGGTTGCCACGGACCGTCTCGCCGCCCTCGCCGCCGTGGTCGCCGCCTTCGGTCGTCACGGCCGTGACGTTCGCGACGGTGTACGTCCGTTCGTCGGCGGTGATCGTGTCGTTCGGTGCGTGCTCCGGGGCGTCCGGGAACTGGACCGTGGGTTCGCTCATCCCGACCTGAACGAACCCGAGCGCACCCGCCCCGATGAGAACAAAGAACACGAAGTAGACCGCCGCGGCGCGTCGTTGCATATGACGAGGTGGCCACCCCGGATAAAAAACGGTTACTTTCCGTCGCCGAACCCGACCCGCTCGGCGTCGGCGAGTGCCCGCTCGCTCGCGGTGTCGATATCGAACTCCCGGACGACCCGGCCGTCCCGGACGAGCGGCTCCAGCAGTGGCTCCCCGTCGGCCGGCCCCGCCCGGTCGGCTCGCCCGACGTGGTGGCCGCCGTCGGGCGTCCGGTAGACCTGTTTTGTCCCGTCGAGTTTCCCCCGCTTTGCGGCCGGCTCCCCGTCTACCTCGACGATATCGAGCGCGAGGTCGAGCGGGTCGGCGTTGCTGACGTAGCTGCCGACACCGAAGCCGTCGGCGACATCCCGCAGCTCCCGCAGCGTCTCGGGGGTCAGCCCGCCGCTGGCGAAGATACCGACCGCCTCGTCGCGGGTTTCGAGCGTCCAGCGGAGTTCCCGGAGGATGTGCTCGAAGTCCCCTCGTCGGGAGCCGGTGGTGTCGACCCGGACACTCTCCAGGTCCTCGACGGCCTCCACCGCACGCAGAACCTCCGCTATCTCGTCGTTGTAGGTGTCACAGAGCGCCACCCGGGGGACATCCTCGGCCACAGCCTCGTCGAAGGCCTGCCAGGCGGCCTCCTGGTTGCCTCGGCCAAAACAGATGAGCAGCGCGTGGGGCATCGTCCCGCCGGCCTCGTGGCCGAGCACCTCGCCGGCCGCGACGTTCGAGATGCCGTCGAGCCCGGCGACCAGCGCCGCCCGCTCGACCATCGCCGCAACCGAGGGGTGGACGTGCCGGGTCCCGAAACTCAGCACCGTCGAGTCCGGTGCTGCCCGTCTGGCGCGCAGGGCCCTCGTCGCGACACCGGTGGCGTGCGAGAGAAAGCCAAGCAGTGCGGTCTCCAGCCGGCAGAACTCCAGGTAGGGGCCTTCGACCCGTAGCACCGGCCCGCCGTCGAACAGCCGCCCCTCGCGGAGCGCGTGGACGTCGACGGCACAGCCTTCGAGCAGCGCAGCGGCGTCGTGTAGCCCCGCCAGCAGGTGCCACTCACCGGTGGGGAACTGGTCGGCGGTCACCTCCGCGACGACCTGTGGGTTCCGGCCGGCGTGGGAAAGCGTCTCGGCCGTCCGGTCGAAATACGCGTCCGTCGCTCGCCCGTCCGCTATCGCCTCCGGGCTCACGATATCGAACTCCATGCCCGGCATACTCGGGCCCGGGTGAAACGATTTGCTCTTTATTCGTGGTCGATGGAGACCGTCGGCGCCCGTCAGGACAGCCGACAGACTCCGCACAGGACGGCCCCGCCCGGGCGGCCGCCGCTCACCCGGCGTGGACGCCGTCGAGGTCCCCGACGGTCGGGGCGTTGACCACCCGGACGCGGTTCCCGTCGCGGGTGACCCGGAAGGCGTCGGCAAAGGAGCCGTTCTCGACGACCCAGACCCCGTCACCGCGGGCAACGGCGCCCCGCTCCTCTAGCAGGTCGCGGTAGGCCCCGTGGAACTCCCGAGCCTCGCCGGCGTCCGCCCAGGCGGTCTCCCAGACGTAGCCGTACCCCGTCGCCGAGCGGTAGGGGACGAGCGTGTCGCCGGCCCACCCCTCGGCCGCAGGGTGGCTGTAGCTGTACCGGGCGGACGGCGTCTCGCCGACGTTGTTGTCGACCAGCATCGCGTAAATGGAGGCCTCACCGACGGTGTCGGCGACAGGGTCGTGGTCAAAGCGGTCCCACGCCGCCGTGGAACGGTCGGGGACGGTCACGTCGACCGGGTCGTCGTCGGGGTAGCGCTCGGGGTGGATGACCTGCTCGCTGCTCGCGGGGTACCCCCTGTGGGCGTCGTCGACGGCGTCCCAGCCCCCACGCTGTTCGAGGGCGGCGACAAAGTCCGGCCCGGTGGCGTAGGGCTGGTAGAGCACGGTAAACACACCGGGGTTCGAGAGACTCCCGCCACCACCGCCTCCGGGGACCGTGACACAGGACCACCCCGCCTCACACCGCCCCCCGTAGCGGGCGGTCAGGAGATTCGCCTCCCCTTCGACCACACCGCTGTGGGCGAGCTGGCGGTCCTGGGTGGCCGCCGACCCGTTCAGCCCGAACTGCTGGTCCTGGAGGGCGTGGACGAGTTCGTGAACGAGTGTCCCGCGGCTGATCCGGGGGGTTTCGGCGTCGCTGACGATCACGATCTCGTCGGTGCCCGGCGAGTAGTAGCCCTGGACCGTGCTCCCGCGGAGGTCCTCGAAGACCGTCGAGACGTTTCTGTCCTCCCCGACCAGAAAGAGCCCCTCCCAGACCTGGTTGTTCCACAGCCGGTGGGTCCGGTTGGGTGTCGAGGTCGTGTTCGCGCGGTACTGCTCGCGCGTGATGACGCGGACAGGGACGTCGTCGGTGAACTCCAGGCCGCGCAGGCGCTCGAGCCGGGCCATCGCCCGACCCTTCACCGCCCCGAGTTCCGTCTCGTTGAGGCCGTCGTCGAGGGTGACCGAGAGGTCGTCGTCGTAGCTGTAGCCGTTCTCGACGCCGCGTTCGCCGTCGTCTGTTACGCCAAGCGCCCCACAGCCCGCGAGGGTTGCGAGCGCGGCAACCGCCAGGACACCGAGAACCGCCGCCCGCCTCACGAGGCTCGCACCTCGCCGAGTTCGGCCCGTGTGGGTGCGTTCGTGACGGTTACCCGCGACCCGTCGACGGTCACACGGAAGGCGTCGGCGAAGGCGCCGTCATCAATAACCCAGACCCCCTCGGCGACGCGGTCCCCGCCCCAGTAGGACAGCAGCGCACGGTAGGCGTCGGCAAAGCGTTCGGCGTCTGCGGGCGACTCCCAGGCGATCCGCCAGACGTAGCCCAGTTCGTCACCGTTACGATAGACGTGGAGCCGGTCGCCGGTCCACCCGCTGGTGACCGCCAGGTTGTAGTTCAGCGGGTCGGTGGTGTTGACCTCGCCCCCGTCGAGGTTGAGCCACTCCTGACCGGCGACCAGCGATGTCCGGTTGGAGTCGTCGTATATCGTCCGGGCGAACATCGCACTCAGCCCCGACCGGCCGAGTCGTCCGTAGTCCGGCCGGTCAGGCGGGCGGACCCGCTCCCAGCCCCCGCTCGTGCGGTCGACCAGTTCGACGGTGTCGACCTCGAAGCTGCCGTAGTCGTCGGGTTCGATGACCGCCTGTGCGCTGCGTGGTGGGTCGTCGTAGGCGGCGCTGACACCCGACCAGTCGTCACCCTCGCGGAGCGAGGAAATAAAGTCCGGGCCGTCACTGTACGGGAAGAACTCCAGGAAGTATGTCCCCCAGTTCGGCGGCGGACTCTGGTCGCCCTCCCCGTCGGAGGCGGGCGGGCTGAGACAGCTCCACTCCTCGCCACACCGGGCGGTATAGCCCTGCTGGACGGCGTTTGCCTCACCCTCGACCAGCCCGAGGACGCCGTTGTAGCCGTCCCGCGTCTCGGCGCGACGCTGGACTGAGAGGTTCAGCCGCTGGTCCTGGACGGCGTGTGTGAGTTCGTGTGCGAGGGTGCCTTCACCGTCGAGGGTCGGGGTTGCGGCGTCGCTGACTATCACGATCGACTGGGTCTCGGGGTCGTAGTAGCCGGCGACGGTCTGGTTGCGGCTCTCCTGCTGGACCGACAGCGAGTCCTCCTCCTCGCCGATGAAAAACGCCGCCTCGAACTTCGCGTTGTCGAACTCCCGGAGGGCGGCGCTACGCTCGCCGCCGCCGATGCTCGCGTTCGCGCGACTGCGGATGCTCACCTCGACAGTGCTGTTGAACTCCAGGTTCCGGACCCGCTCGACGCGGGCCATCGACCGGGCGATGACGGCCTCGCGCTGCTCGGCGGTGAGGTTCGCGGTGTTGTCCACCGACAGCGGGTCGTTGTACCAGTAGCCGTTCTCCCAGCCGAGCCGGTCGGTCTCAGGGTCGGGGCGGGGCTGGTCGGCCATCGCCGTCCCGTTTTCGGCTGTGTCGCCAGGTTGGGTCTCCGTCACCGTCGCGTTGCCGGGCCTGTCCGGGGCTGCTGTCGGCGTGCCGGGGGTGTCGGCCGCGGGCCCCAACGTGCCGCCACAACCGGCAAGTAGGAGAGCTCCGACCAGGGCGAGCAGAGCGGTCCGTCGCATTGTATCTTATTGCGGCCGCGTGGACAAAAGTGACCCGGGAGGGGCCGAAACACTTTGTTTGGCCTCGGCACGAAAGAACAGATATGAATGTCGACCCTGACACCACCGCACTTGTCGTCGTGGACATGCAAAACGGGTTCTGTCACCCGGACGGTAGCCTCTACGCGCCGCCGAGTGAGGCGGCTATCGAGCCCTGTGCCGACCTGGTCGGCCGCGCCCGCGGGGCGGGTGCGCAGGTCGTCTACACCCGGGACGTCCACCCACCCGAGCAGTTCGAGGGCGCCCACTACTACGACGAATTCGAGCGCTGGGGTGAGCACGTGCTGGAGGGGTCCTGGGAGGCCGAGATTGTCGACGGGTTGCCCGTCCACGAGGAGGACCACGTCATCGAGAAGCACACCTACGACGCCTTCCATCAGACCGACCTCGACGGGTGGCTCTCCGCCCGCAAGGTCAGGGACCTGGTCTTCTGTGGCACCCTCGCAAACGTCTGTGTGCTCCACACCGCCGGCTCGGCAGGGCTGCGTGACTACCGGCCCGTGCTGGCCGAGGACGCCGTCGGATACATCGAGGCGGACCACCGCGAATACGCGCTCGACCACGCCGACTGGCTGTTTGGCGAGGTGACCGACCGCTCCTCGCTCTCGTTTGGCTGACAGGGCCCCAACGCGAGCCTCGCAAATATCGCCACGAGAGCCGCGGAGGCTCTCGTTTTCGCCCAAAACATTAATATGTATACAGAGCTACGAATCCATGTACTATGTGTCACGGATACCACCCGGAGTGGGACAGCGCACGGAACACTGACTACAGCGACGACGAGGAGGAGGACAGCCCCTCGTTCCTCGCCGAGGAGTCCTCGACTGACACCGAACTGCTGACCGACGGCGGCGACGAGGACGACGAGGAGTAACGCCTCCAGCCCGGTCACGTCACCAGACCCGGCCGCCCAGTCCCGGCTGGGGCACTTTCCTGCCGCCGAGCGTCATGTAGCCACCGGCTTCAACCGCCACGGCGAGGTCTGTTGTTGGCACACACCGGGGGCAGGGCCGGATGACGGATTGAGCGGGCCCCGCTGTCTCGGGTAGCCCTTGCGCAGGGGACCACACCACAGGCATGAACGGCCGCGAGGGCGAGCCAATCAAGATGTTCGCCGGCGGGCGATTTTACCCTTCGACCCCCAACCGACGACGGTCCGGCTGGCGGA
>JBLGCN010000159.1:0-5728 GCA_047617405.1 Natronomonas sp. | reverse complement strand
TTATAGCCGAGTGTGTCGGTTAAGAATTGCGTTTCCCCTCGGTCGGTTTCTGTTCCCGGTGGACCTGCCAGGTGAACAGGCTCTCGAAGACGTAGTTGACCAGCATCCCGACGGCGATCCCGCCGCTCTTTGCGACGAGCAGCCAGAGGTTGAGCCCGGCAAGCAGGACCGTCACCGAACCCCCCCGGAAGATGGCGACGAAGACGACAAACTGTGTGAGACTCCCTGCCGCACGGACGCCGTGTGAGCGGGCCAGTCGGCCCAGCAGTGAGCGCCCGTCGCCGGCCCCGTGGTCGGCGAAGGTCCAGCTCTCGTTGACCGCGAACATCACCAGAATCGCCGTCTCGATGCCGACAAGCGTCGCAACCTCGGGCAACACGCCCACCTGCGTGAGCGTGACGAGGACAGTCGTGTCACAGACCGCGCCGACGGCGCCGACGGAGACAAACTTGCCAAAGCGGACCCGCGAGCGCAGCGCGTCGACGAGGCTCATCGGTCCGGCGCGTCCTGGTCGACCAGCGCCGGCGCCCGTTCGCGCCGGGCGGCGATGGCGGTGTGGACGGCGCTATCACGCAGGCGCTTGGCGCGGTGGCGGGCCGCGAGCAGCGCCCGACCCAGCCGCAGGGAGTCCCGGACCGGCGAGACCGTCGAACCCGGCCGGTCGTCCCACCGGACCGGGAGCTCCGTGACCGCAAGGTCGAGCGCACCCGCGATGGCGACCAGTTCGACGTCCCAGGCAAAGCCGGGCTCGTAGAGATGCTGGCGGACCCGGCGCCACCCCGCTGCGGTGATGGCTTTCGCCCCACACTGGTAGTCGTAGAGGTCGACGGCCAGGAGCCGGCGGGCCAGCCACGCGAACCCGTCGCCGAGATACCGGCGACCCGGCGTCTGGTGGCTCTCGACGGTCGCCCCCGGGTGGCGGCGCGAGCCGACCGCCAGGTCCGCGGTGCCATCCCGCGCCGCTGTGACCACCGCCCCGACCGACGCCGCGGGGGTCGCGCCGTCGGCGTCGGCAAAGCCCAACACGTCCGTGTCGAGCGCCTCGAAGCCGTCCGTGACAGCCGCACCCTTCCCCCGGCGGTAGGGGACGGTACTGACCGTCACGTCGGGTGGCACCGCCGCTATCGCCGAACTGACGGCGTCGTCGGGCGCGTCGAGTTCGACCCGGAGAGAGGCCGGGTCGACCGTCTCACGGAGGCTGTCGAGATACGAGGCCAGCCGGTCGACGTCGGGGCGGTAGGCGGGGACGACGAGGCCGACGGAACTCATCACCGGCAGTCTGCCCGGGTTGAGTAAAAACCGTTCGACTCCCCGGGTCACCCGTGTCCCGGGGCCGGGACCCCGACAGGCGACCCCGCCGGCAAGCTACTTGTGGGCGACCCACGAGGGTCAACCCATGGAGGTCGAGGTCGGCGTCATGCTCGGGACGTTCGGAGGACAGGCGACCAGGGAGAACATCGAGCGGCTGGCGACGGCGGCGGACGAGAGGGGGTTCGACGCGGTGTGGGTCGGCGACCACGTCACCCTGCCTGCGGAGATGCCGGACACCTACCCGTTCTCCCCCTCGGGGGAGTCACCCTTCGATATCGGCCAGGACACCTACGACTGTTTTGGCGTGCTCTCGTATCTCGCGGGTGTCACCGACAGCGTCGACCTCGGGACGAACACGTGTATCGTCCCCTACCGTCACCCGGTCGTGCTCGCCCGCAACGCCCTCACGGTGACGCAGTTGAGCGGGGGCCGCTTCGACTTCGGTGTCGCCCCGGGCTGGCTGGAGACCGAGTTCGAGGTGCTCGACGTCCCCTTCGAGGAGCGAGGCTCCCGGACCGACGAGTTTCTCGGCCTCTTCGAGCGCGCACGCGAGGAGGGTGAACTCGCCTTCGACGGGCCACACCACGCCTTCCAGCGGACCGGGTTCCACCCGAGACCGCCCGAGGGGCGTCCGAAGATATGGGTTGGCGGCCGGTCGGGGGCGTCCTTTCGCCGTCTCGCGGAGTACGGCGACGGCTGGACCATCTTCTGGGACCGGCCTGACGCCGTCGCCGAGACCCGCGAGCGGATCATGGCCGCGTGGCGGGACTTCGACCGGGCGGGGACGCCGGAGATAGCGGTCACCCGTGCCACCCAGGTTGGGGCCGACACCGACCGCGACACCGACCGCCCGCTCGTCGGCGAGGCCGACAGTGTCGTCGACGACCTCGCGGCGTACGCGGCTGCCGGGACTACCCGGGTCGTCCTCGACTTCTACACCCGCGACGTCGACGAACAGCTCGAACAGCTCGAGCGGTGGGGCGAGCGGGTGTTGCCCCGTCTGTGAGCGGGGTCCCGGCCGGGACACCCGAGGGCACGCGGCCAGTCACAAGAGGTTTAGTCGGCGCCGCCCCTGCCTCGAACGATGGAGTACGGCCTCGTCGTGGGCTGGCTGGCGGTGTATCTCGTCTTGCTCCGGGCCGGCCAGCCCGTCGCCGCCCGCCTGCTCCCCTGGCACGGGAGCGGGCTCGCCCTCCCCGTCGGGTTAGCGGTGGTCTGGCTCGTCACGTTCTGGGTCGGCCACCTCGCACTCGGCCCCGCCGTCTGGCTCGGGGTCGCGGTGCTGGTTGGCACGGCCACCCTGCTCGACGTTCGGTCGGGCGCCGACCCGGTCCCGGCGGGGTATCTGGAGGCCGCGGCGGTGTTCACCGTTGCCTTCCTGTTTCTGGTCGGGGTCCGGGCGGTCGACCCCGCGGTCGTCCCCGGCGGCGGCGAGAAGTTCCTCGATTTCGGCCTGCTGAAGTCGCTGGTCCGGGCTGACGCGCTCCCCGCCGAGGATGTCTGGTTCGCCGGCCGGCCGATTTCCTACTACTACGGCGGCCACCTGCTCGCGGCGGCGCTGGCCCGGCTGACCGGCACCGCCGGCCGCTTCGCCTACAACCTCGCCCTGGCGGGGTTTTACGCGACGCTCGTAACCGCCGTCTACGGGCTCGCCGGGCAGGTGACCGCCAGTCAGGGGGGGTCCCGCCGGCTCGGGGCCGCGCTCGGTGCCTTCTTTGTCGGTCTGGCCGCGAACCTGCTCGCGGCCGGCCGGCTGCTGGTCTGGCTGGTCCCCGGTGGCAGGCAGGCTGCGACGGCCCTGGGCGCCCCTGTCGAAGGGCTGGCGGCCGGCCCTGAGAGCTTCAGCTACTGGTCGGCCAGCCGCGTCATCGCCGACGACCCCGCCGACTTCGCCGGCTACTCGCCGGACATCGCACCGACGATAAATGAGTTCCCGCTGTTTGCCTGGCTCAACGGCGATATGCACGCCCACATGATGAGCACCGGCTTTCTGGTGCTCGTCGCCGGGCTCTGTTTTGCGTACTACCGGGCAGACGCCAACAGGCTGCGCCGGCGACGGCTGCTCCTGCTGGGCGCGATTCCGGCTGTCGGCGGGCTGATTGCGGTCACGAGCACGTGGTCCTTTCCCAGCGTCGGCGGGCTGGTGCTCGTGACGGTCGTCCTCGCGCCCGGGGAGCCGCGGACACTCCTGCCCGTACCCGTCCGCTCGTTGCTCGGGACCGGCGGCGGGCTACGGGGTGAGCTCCGCCGGGCCGGCGTTGGCCTGCTCGCCGCCGGTGCTGTCCTGGTCCTCGGTGTGGCGTGGTCGCTGCCGTTCTGGGTGACCTCGGTGACGGGCCGGACCGTCGCCGTGTTCCCCGACCGGAGTTCGCTGGGGGAACTGCTGGTGGTCCACGGGCTCTTTCTCGCGGTCTTTGCGGGCTACCTCTACGTCCGGGGCACAGATGCGCTCGGGCGGCGGCCGACGAGACTCGGTGCCGCCGCCACCGCTGTTCTCGTGGGGGTCGCGGCGGCCCTCGACCTCGCCGCCCTCGGCCTCGTCGCGCCGCTTGTCGCGCTGGGCTGGCTGTTCACCCGTCGGCCGGCGCGTCCGGGGGTGACGCCGGCACGAGCCGACGGCGGAGGCGATGGGGCCGGGGGTGCTGACACGGCGGGAACTGCTGGCAACGCCGGCCCCGGGTTCGAGGCGGTCCTGCTGGTCGCCGGGGCGGGGCTGGTCGTCCTCGTGGAGTTTGTGTTTATCCGGGAGAACGTCGGCCGGATGAACACCGTATTCAAGACATACATGCAGGTGTGGGTGCTCTGGAGCCTCGCGGCGGGGGCGGCCCTGGCGTGGCTGCTGGCCCGGGTCGAGGGGTGGCGGGGTCGTTCGGTCCGGGTCGGGGCCGGCCTCCTGCTGGTGAGCGCGTCGGTTTACGGCGGCTTCGCGCTCACGAATCACGCCACCAGCGACGGGGATATCGCCCGGACTGACGACCCCACGCTGGACGGGTTGGCCTATCTCGACGTCCGCCACCCCGACGAGGCCCCGGCGGTCCGGTGGCTGGACGGCCGGGAGGGCAGACCGACAGTCCTCACCGCGGCACCGGGAGGGTACACCTGGTCGCCGTCCGAGGGACGGGGCGCGAGTGCGCCGGCGAGTCTGACCGGGCTTCCGGCGGTGCTGGGGTGGTTCCACGAGGCACAGTACCGCGGGGAGACGGCGTACTCGACCCGGCTGGAGGCGGTCAGACTCCTCTATGAGGGGGCGCCGAACCGGCAGACAGCCCTCGCCGAGCGGTACGACCTGCGGTACGTCTACGTCGGGCCGGCAGAGCGGGCGCGATACGACGTGACCGTCGGCGAACGGCCCTGGACAGAGGTGGCAAAGGAGTTCAAGGCCGTGACTGTCTACCGGGTCAACGCGACCACACTGGCGGCGAGCGAGGGCCTGTCGGTCAGGCGGGGTCGAGGACCGTAACGGCGCCTGCATCGACGTCCTCGGTGTCGAGGTGCATCGGGATGTACTCCCGGCGGTCGAAGGTCTTCTGTTCGTCCGTGGCGCCGACCGTACACCACAGTTTGGGCTCGGTCGGGCCGTGCCAGTCACCCTGGCGGGCGACGTTGAAGCAGACGTACTCCTCCCCGTCGTACTCGATACGGGCCCCTTTCCGGATGCCCGGGTCGCCGTGGATGATCAGCTTCTGCATACCCGCGGATTCCGCCGTAGCGCACTTAGGCACTTCGGAGCGGGCCGGCGGCCCCGTTGGCGACACCCTGTCGCCGGCGTCCCGTCTCACCCACTCCCGTCGGACGTCCGAAAACGATCAGGGTTTTTCGACGCGCATATATGCCCGCATATAGTGAATAATAGGTCTTGTGAGGACGTATGGGCAGAAAGTTCAAGTATCCCCGGACATTTGACTGAATCGATGAGTGTAGAAGACAACACTACATCAGGCCCGGTGTCGTCGACAGCCAACCCCGACGTGGTGTACACCCCGTCAGCAAACTACATGCCGTGTGAGTACTGTGGCGAGGGGACACTGGTCTACGACCCGGACCTGCAGGCCTCACGGTGCCGCGCCTGTGGCGAGGCGGCACTCCCGGAGGTGACGACACAGTAACCGGGACGACCCTGCGTCGGCCGACCGGTCCGACCACCCGAACGCCGTCGGTTCGCGTTCGGCACGGACAACGGCGCCCCGGGCCCGTGGCTCTCCCGCCGCGGGCCGGGCGCGCCCAGCCGGTCACCACCAGCCGCCGTGGTCGGCTGCCACCGACCATCCCACGTCACTGTGATCCTGCCGGCCGCCGGACCGTTTTCCGGCGGCGTTTCGTCACCCGGGCAGGCCGAACCAAACGGGTTTTAACCGGGTCTGTCCAATCTTCCGGTAAGGTTGATATCTATGGAGATGCCGCGACGGTTCAACACCTA
>JBLGCN010000158.1:0-5746 GCA_047617405.1 Natronomonas sp. | reverse complement strand
CAGCGCTACGGCCGCCCGGTCGTCGAGCGGATGATCGACGAGTCCCTGCTCGACCGCTTCGACGGGTTCGTCGAGACACTCGGTGTCCCCGGCCTGTTCCTCTTTGTCGTCATCCCCGGATTGCCCGACGACGTCATCTGCTTTCTGGCCGGACTCGCTCACTTCCGGCTGGTCGTGTTCGTGAGTGTGATGTTCGTCGGCCGGCTGCCAGCGTACGTCGTGACGAACTTCGCCGGCGACGGACTCGCGACCGGCAACGCTCTTGAGGCTATCGTGCTCGTCGCCGCGCTCGTCGTCTTCTCGCTGTACGCCTACCGGAAACGCGACGAGATCAGGCAGTACACCCGCGGGATGTGAGACGACGGACGGTGACTGCACACCGACTCCGATGCCCGCTTGAGCGTGGACGCCCCTCTGTGGCGCCCCCGCCGTCCCGGAGCAGTGTCAGGGGTCCCGACAGCCGAGCCGACACGACCGGCTGGTCAGTGTCTCCACCGCCCCCTGCCGGACGCGTCGTCCCGTGGAGAGATAGCCCACCGCGGACGCGGGTCTGACAGAGTCCACCCACGGCGCGAGCGGTGACACCGCACACAGGGCTGCTCCCTACGTGGACGCGCTCCGGGCGACAGGCCCGGCCGAGAACGAGCCCTGGGCCGACGACGGATTCGGCCCGGAGCCGGCGCGGTACGCCCTCGGCGTCGAACTGCACGACACCCGCCGCTACGAGGAAGCCGAGGCGATGACGCTGTCGAGCGAGTCGTCGCGGCCCGCAGTGACCCGCACAAACACGACCGGACGGGCTGAACTGTGTGGGAATCCGCCCGCCCGCTACCGGACCGAGTCCAGCAACAGCTTCTGTTCGATACGTTTGACCTCGTGTTGGACGTCCCGGACGGCGTCGATGTTCGCGGAGATGGAGGTGATCCCCTCCTGGACCAGAAAGCGGACCATATCGGTGTTGGAGCCGGCCTGGCCGCAGATACTGATCGCCACGTCGTGCTCCCGACAGACCTCGATCGCCCGGGTCATGAGCTGGCGGATCGCCCTGTGGTTGGCGTCGTACCGGTCGGCGACCTGTCCGTTGTTGCGGTCGACCGCGAGCGTGTACTGGGTCAGGTCGTTGGTCCCGAAGGAGGCAAAGTCGATGCCGACGTTTGCCATCTCCTCGACACACAGCGCCGAGGCGGGGGTCTCGATCATCACGCCCCAGGAGCGTTTTTCGGTGTCGATCCCGACCCCTTCCATCAGCCGGCGGGCCGCCTGCACGTCCTCGACGTCGTTGACCAGCGGGAACATCACCTCGACGTTGTCGTAACCCATCTCGAACAGCCGCCGGAAGGCCTCGAGTTCGTGCTCGAAGATGTCAGGGCGGTCGACGCTGCGGCGGATCCCCCGGTAGCCCATCATCGGGTTGTGCTCGGTCGGTTCGTCCTCGCCACCCTCGAGCTGGCGGAACTCGTCGGTGGGAGCGTCGAGCGTGCGCACGCGAACCGGGCGGGGGTAGAACTCGTCGGCCACGCCGCGGACCTCGTCGATAATCTGTTCGACGTACTCCTCGGCGCCGTGGTCCTCGATATACCGCTCGGGGGTCTTGCCCAGCGAGAGCACCAGATGCTCCAGGCGCAGGAGGCCAACCCCGTCTGCCCCGGTCGCGGCGGCGCGCTCGGCGGCATCGGGGATCGAGACGTTGACCTTCACCTCGGTCGCGGTCATCGGCTTGACGGGGGCCTGGGGCCGGACCTCCTCGATCGCGTCGCGCTCGGTGTCGGCCTCCCTGCCGGGCGTGACACTGCCTTTCTCGCCGTCGATCGTGATGACCTGGTCGTTCTCCAGGCGGCTGGTGGCGTCCTCCGCGCCGACGACCGCGGGCACGCCCAACTCCCGGGAGACGATGGCCGCGTGGGAGGTCATCCCGCCCTCGTCGGTGACGATACCCGCCGCCCGCTTCATCGCGGGTACCATGTCGGGGGTGGTCATCTCGGCGACGATGACATCACCGTCACCGACCTTGTCCAACTCGTCGAGTTTCCGGATGATGCGGGCCTCGCCGGAGGCTTTGCCCGGGCTGGCACCGAGCCCGGAGACGACCTGGCCGTCGTCGCTGTCCTCGGTGTGACCGCCGTCGGCGACGCCACCCGCCTCGCCGCCCTCGGCGATGGTCGTAATCGGCCGTGACTGGAGCAGGTAGACCTCGCCGCCCTCGATGGCCCACTCGACGTCCTGGGGGTCGCCGTAGTGGCCCTCGACCTCCTCGCCGAGCGCCCGCAGCTCCTCGAGTTCCCCCTCGTCGAGGACCTGGGCCTCGCGCCGCTCCGCCGGGACCGCCCGCTCGACGGTCTCGCCGGTCTCGGGGTCACGGACGTGCATCACCTTCTTCTCGGCGACGGTGGTGTCGCGGAGGTCGCCGGTCCCCCGGTCGATGACGTAGTTGTCCGGCGTCACGGCGCCGGAGACGACCGCCTCACCGAGCCCCCAGGCGGCCTCGATGGTGATCACACCCGCGCCCGTCGAGGGGTGGCTGGTGAACATCACACCGGACTTGTCGGCGTCGACCATCCGCTGGACGACCACAGCGATGTCGACGACATCGTGGGCAAAGCCCTGTTCCTGGCGGTAGTAGATCGCCCGCTGCGTGAACAGGGAGGCCCAACACTCCCGAACCCGCTCCAAGAGCGCCTCGCCGGTGACGTTGAGGAAGGTCTCCTGCTGGCCGGCAAAGGAGGCGTCAGGGAGGTCCTCCGCGGTCGCGGAGGAGCGGACGGCGACCGGGGCGCTGTCGCCGACCTCCTCGTAGGCCGCCAGCACCTCCTCGCGGGTCGGCTCGGGGATCGGGGTCCCCCGGATGAGTTCGCTCGCGCGCTCGGCGGCCTCCGCGAGCGCCTTCGAGTCGTCGGTGTCCACGTCGACAATCTCGAACAGTTCCTCGTCGATCCCCGTCTCCTCGATGAACGAGCGGTACGTGTCGGCGGTGACGACGAAGGCCGGCGGCACCGGCAGGTCCGCGGCCGTCAACTCCCCGAGCGACGCCGCCTTCCCGCCGACGGCTCCCAGGTCGTCGCCCCGGATGTCGTCCAGCCAGAGTACAGCCATGTGCGTGGGTGAGACTCTGAACAAGTATAATAATGAACCTTCTGAACTCCGACGCCGGCCCGAGCCGGGTTCGCCGCTCGGGCGTCCGGCTCCCAACTACGTGGTAAGGACCCACATATTAGGACTTTAGCCGGCCCAACATCCCGGGGTTTTGCTGTCGGCCGGTCCGGCCGGGGAACGCCGCTGTCTGTCCCTACACCTCGATGATGTCGTCCTCGTCGGGCTCGGGGACGGCGACCGTCCCGTCGAAGACTGTCAGTGACGTCCCCGTGACCTCGGGGTCGGCGCCGGCCAGGTCGACCTGCACGCGCGAGGGCCGGTCGATAAAGTTGCCCGACGCGGCGACGAGTGTGTCCCGGTCGGCGTCCAGGGCCCCCTGCTGGAGGACGTATCGCGCCGTGGCGGCCGTTGCGCGGGCGCTCGCCGCCACCTCGCCCTCGCGGGTGAGGACGCGGGCGTGCCAGTCGACCCCGGCCGCGAGTGTGTCGAAACTAAAGGCGTACAGCGCCTCGGCGTCGGCCTCGTCGAGGATACCCGCCACCCACTCCGGGTTGGGGTCGACACGACCGAGATGTTCCATGAAATTGACCGGAACCGCCAGGTAACCCGCGCCGGCCGAGACACGGGCCAGCGGCAGGTCTGCGCCGACATCCGCGAGCGCGGCGCGGTCGACACCCAGCGCGTCCGCCACCTCGCTCTCGGCGACCCCGACCGGCCGGGAGTCGGCGGCCGGTAACGCGACCGTGACGGTCCCGTCGGCCGCGGTCTCGACGGCCAGTTCGCGGTGGCCCCGGAGAGTCTCTGACCCGGGTTCGCGACCCCGTTCGACCAGCGCCCCGCCGGCGACAGCCAGCGCCACATCCGCCCGGGCACCGACCCCGTACAGCCCGTCGGGCTCGGCCGCGAGCACCCCCGCGGCCCCGAGTTCCTCCGCGACCGCGCGGTACTGGCCGTCGGTCAGGTCCGCGTCGGGAAAGACGGCGACGGGCCGGCCGGCCATCGGCTCCGTCGCGAAGGCGTCGACGACGAGTAGGTCCATACCCGACGGTCGGGCTGTCGGGGTATCAAAGTGGGGGGCCGGCGACAGGCCGGAGCTGCGCGCCGAACCGCCCTCCGACGGCGGCCGCGGCTACGCCTGTGTCTGTTCGGTCACGAAGGCCGCGATGTCCTCGACGACCCGCTCGGGGGCGTTGTTCGGCTGGAGATACTCCGCCGGGCCTGGCTGCCCCTCGCCGGGCATGAACAGGTGGTTCAGGCGGTCGTACCGCCGGAAGGTGACCGACGCCTGGCCGCCCAGCGCCGCCTGCCACCGGGCGAAATCCCCCTCCGGGGTGACCTGGTAGTCCCGCTCGCCCTGCAACACCAGCCGTGGCAGCGACAGCCCCTGTGCGGTAGCGACAGGGTCGTACTCCCGGAGGGTCCGCCAGTACTCGTCACCGCCGAGGTAAGCCACCTCGTCGTCGGGGATATCCCCGGTCCGGATCTGCTCGACCAGCCGCTCGACTCTCGCAAGCTGGTCCCGTTCGGCGTCGGTAACGGCCCCGTCGCGCTCGGCGAGATAGCGGTTCTGCTGGAGCAGGGCGTCTGTCACGGGCCGGGCGAGTGCGGCAACCATGACCACGCCTGCGAGGTCCCCGGCACGGGTGGCGACCCGCGGGGCCAGCGTCCCGCCGATACTGTGGCCGACAACCACCACACTGTCGTCGGGGACGCGGTCGACCTCTCCGAGTCGCTCCACCGCCGTCAGTGCGTCGTCGGTCACCACCTCGTCGATGGTGGCGTCGGCCAGGTCGATATCACAGGCCGCGGTCCGCTTGTCGTAGCGCAGGCAGGCTACCCCGCGAGAGGCCAGGCCCCAGGCGAGGTCCTTGAACAGCTTTGTGGGGCCGACGGTCTCGTCGCGGTCGTTCGGCCCGGACCCGTGGACGAGGACCACGCCGGGCACCGCACCGTCTCCCACCGGTAGGGTGAGCGTCGCGCCCAGCGAGCAGTCGACCGGGGTCGACAGCGACAGCGCCCGCTCGGTGAAGGCCGACTGGTCGACGTAGCCGGCAGGTGACCACTGGCCGCCGCCGGGGACGAGCCGAAACCCGGCGACCCCCGCCTCCACAAAGGAGAGGATAGCCCGGAGTTGCCCGCGCTCGAACCGGGCGGTCCCCGCGACGACACGGTTCCCGTTGCGCTCGCTGTGTTCGAGCCCCGAGACGCCGAGATAGCCGCCGAACTCGTCGGTGATCCCGCCCCACGTTCGCTCCAGTCGCTCGACGGAGACCTGTTCGGCCGCTCCGGGGGTAAACCGCCCGTGAGCTGTCTCGAACGCGCCCTCCTGGAGCAGCCCCAGAAACGCCCGGGTCCGGTCCTCCAGTTCGGCCCGCTCGGGCGACCACCCAGATGGGGTGTCCGCGGGTGGTGTTGCCGTCTCCGAGCCCTCCGAACTGTCGGTCCCGGCCGGGCTCGTGGCGCCATCTGTGGGTGTCTCGCCGGCCGACTGACAGCCGGTCAGCGCCGCCATCCCCGCCGCGGCCGCCGTCAGCAGTGCCCGCCGGTCGACCCGTCGCATACGCCAAGGTGGACACACCTCGGGTATATACCCCCGTGCAGGGTTTCCCGTCCGGCAACTCCTCGACAGCTTCTTACCGGTACCGGGTGTCGCCCG
>JBLGCN010000157.1:0-5774 GCA_047617405.1 Natronomonas sp. | reverse complement strand
CCACTACCTGCAGAGTTCACAGGATTTCCCGATACTCACCAAACGGCCAAGCGAGTACATCAGAGACCAGTTCCACATCACGACCCAGCCGCTGGGCCACACCGACGACACCCAGCACATGGGCTGGGCGATGGAGATGGCCGGCGGCGGCGACACGCTGCTGTACTCCACCGACCACCCCCACCCCGACTTCGACCCGCCTGCCGAGGTCCTCCAGCCGGCGAGGGCACAGCTCGACGACGACCAGGTGCGCAAGCTGATGGGCGAGAAGGCAGTAGAGGTGTTCGGGCTCTAACGGCGGATATAGACCGCCCCGTCCTCGGTCTCGACGTCGTAGGTCGGGACCCGGTACTGGTCGTCGTCGATGCTCTCCCCGTCACGGACGTCGAACTTCCAGCCGTGCCAGGGGCAGGTGATGTTTTTCTGCCGGTCGTCGTAGGTCCACTCCCAGCCGTCGTCGGCGACGCCGTACTCGCCGGAGAGGTCCCCCTCACAGAGCGGGCCGCCCTGGTGGACACAGAAGTTCGCCAGGGCGTGAAACTCGCCGTCGACGCGAAACACCGCCACCTCGGTCCCTCGCACGTCCGTCAGGACGCGGTCACCGTCCTCGGCGAGTTCGGACTCCTCGGCGACCAGATGCCGTGTTGACATTGAAGCTGGCTTACGCTGACTGTTGCTTATACCTTGTGCAGGGTGCCGGGCCGGCTCAGTCGGCAGCCTCCTGGACGAGCCGTTCGAACTCGGTCGACGAGAGGCCGTAGACGGTGTAGCCGTTCGGCGACCGCCGTCGGGGGAGTGTGGTGACTGGCTCACCGTCGACGATGAGTGTCCACTCCGCGCCCTGCTGTGTGTCCAGCCCCGACAGCCGAATCTCGACGCCAAACTCCGCCTCGAGGTCGGCGGTCACCGCCTGTGTGAACGCCCCGTCGGTGAACCGTGGCGGCCGGTAGGGCCGGAGGTCGTACTCGCGGTGGAGTTCGACCCCCTCGCGCCACCAGTCGGGCAGGGTCTCGATGTCGACATCCTCGTACGGGTCCTCGGGGTCCTCGCCCGGGCGCCGTGTCTCCAGCCCGGCAGGGTCGGGCTCCGAGGAGTCCCCACAGTCAGCCATGCGCGGTACACCTACCCGGACACAGGGCGGGTGCCCGGATATATGATGTGCCCGGTCGGAGTGGCTTCCGGAGGTCGCCGACGGCAGGCGCGACGCCCGCACCACGCAGAGACGCTCCGGCGCCGTCACCGGTCGCGAGGGGTCGTCGGCTCACCGCAATGTGGGTCACTCGTGTCCGGACACCGGGAGCGGTTCGTACGGCTCCTCAAGGTACGCAAGGTCCGAGTCCGAGAGTGAGACCTCCAGTGCCTCGACGGCGTCCTCCAGGTGTTCGACGCTGCTGACGCCGACGATCGGGGCGTCGACCGTGTCCTGGTGGAGCACCCACGCCAGCGCAATCTGTGCCATACTCACACCCCGGTCGTCGGCCAGTTCCTCGACCCGGGCGTTTATTTCGGGGCCGCCGCCGGCGCGGTACTCGGCGTGGCGCTCGGCGAGTTCCGCCCCACGGGTGGTGGCCGTGAGCTGGTCGTGTGGCCGGGCGAGATACCCCTGTGCGAGCGGGCTCCAGGGGATGACGCCGACGTTCTCCCGGTCACACAGCGGCAGCATCTCCCGTTCCTCCTCGCGGTAGACCAGATTGTAGTGGTTCTGCATCGTCAGAAACCGGTCCAGCCCCAGCCGGTCGCTGGTGTGCAGCGCCTCGGCAAACTGGTAGGCCCACATCGACGACGCCCCGAAGTACCGTATCTTCTCGCGCCGGACGGCGTCGTCGAGCGCACGAAGGGTCTCCTCGATTGCCGTGTTATGATCCCACCGGTGGGGCTGGTAGAGGTCGAGGGTGTCCATCCCCAGCCGGTCGAGGCTGTTCGAGAGTTCCTGCTCGATGGCCTTCCGGGAGAGCCCGGTCGCGTTCCGGTGGGCGTCCTCCGCGGGCGCGAAGCGGACCTTCGAGGCGATGACCAACTCGTCACGGTCGTACTCCGAGACGGCCCGCCCGAGCACGCGCTCGGAGTCACCCCAGGAGTAGCTGTTCGAGGTGTCGAAGAAGTTGATTCCCAGGTCGAGCGCACGCTCGATGACCGCCGTGCTCTCGGCCTCGCCGACCGACCACTCCTCCTTGCTGCTGGAGTCGAGCCCGAGCGACCAACAGCCCAGGCAGATACGGCTGACGTCCATCCCGGTGGTCCCGAGTGTCGTGTACTCCATGGTGTCGGGGCTGACCGAGACGAGCCACGGTAATCAATCCACGCGTTCCGGCCGCGAGGGCCGCAACGGCACTGGGACTGCGCGGCGCGCCGGAAGCGCCGTCTACCGCCCGCCGGTCCGTCGGTCCCGGGTGATATACAGCAGCGGGACCGTCAGCAGCGCACAGGCGAGTGAGGCGAGAAAGAACCCGACCATGACGTAGTACGCCGAGCGGTTGAGAAACGACCCGAACCCCATCAGCATCCCCACAATCGCAAAGCCGAAGGTCGCGCCGAACAGGATCGTTATCCAGCGGTTTGCCTCCCGCTCAAGGGGTGTTGGCTGGCTGTCGAACCTGTCGGTTCCCTCCATTGTTCGTGGCGGTCCGGGGTCGGACTTACACGTTCAAGCGGTGCGACCAGTATGAGTCTGTCGTCGGTGCCGGTCCGTTCGGGGCCGGCAGGTCGGACACCTGACCACGGGCCGCGAGCGTGAGCCCACGGCGGGCGCGACCTGAACACCGTTCGCGGGGTGAACGCCTGGCCGCCGGCAGGGCCGGGTCGACTGGGAATCTTTTTGCGCCGCCCTTCCCGAGAGACGGTATGGTCTCTGAGCTGTTCGACCCCGAGGCGTGGGAGCCCGTTGAGGCGCTCGACCTGCGCGACATCACCTACCACCACGGCACAGAGGTGCCGGCGGCGAGGGTCGCCTTCGACCGGCCGGCGGTGCGCAACGCCTTCCGGCCGGAGACGGTCGACGACCTCTACACCGCACTCGACCACGCCCGTCGACAGCCGAATATCGGCTGTGTCCTCCTGACGGGCAACGGCCCGTCCGAGAAGGACGGCGGCTGGGCGTTCTGCTCGGGTGGCGACCAGTCCATCCGCGGCGAGTCCGGCTACGAGTACGAGGACGAAGACAAGGACAACGAGGCCGCACAGGCGGGGGTCGGACGGCTCCACATCCTTGAGGTCCAGCGGCTGATCCGGTTTATGCCAAAGCCGGTCGTCTGTGTCGCACCCGGCTGGGCCGCGGGCGGCGGTCACTCGCTGCACGTCGTCTGTGACCTGACACTCGCAAGCGAGAACGCGAAGTTCAAGCAGACCGACGCCGACGTGGCCTCCTACGACGCCGGCTTCGGGTCGGCGTATCTCGCCCGGCAGGTCGGCCAGAAGAAGGCCCGGGAGATCTTCTTTCTCGGGCGGACGTACGACGCCGCCGAGGCGGCGGAGATGGGGATGGTCAACGAGGTGGTCCCCCACGGGGAGTTGGAGGAGATAGCACTCGACTGGGCCGACGGGATCACCCGCAAGTCACCGATGGCAATCCGGATGCTGAAATACGCCTTCAACATGGCCGACGACGGGATGGTCGGCCAGCAGGTCTTTGCCGGCGAGGCGACCCGGCTGGGCTACATGACCGAGGAGGGGCAGGAAGGCCGAAACGCGTTCAACGAGGGGCGGGAGCCGAACTTCCGGCAGTTCCCCTGGCACTTCTGACCGGTGGAGGCGACCGCAGTCACTTTTAGTCTCGCGCCCCTACCATCGAGGGATGAGAGCGACCGCCGAGACCTCGCAAGCGCGGGCGTGGCTGATGGCCGCGCGCCCGCAGACGCTGCCCGCGGGAGCCTCGCCGGTAGTCCTCGGTATCGGGCTGGCAGTCGCCGACGACCGCTTTGCCGCGGTGCCTGCACTCGCGGCTCTCGTGGGGGCGCTGTTGATCCAGGTCGGGACCAACTTCGCCAACGACTACTTCGACGCCGTCAACGGCGCCGACACCGACGAGCGGGAGGGCTTTACCCGTGTGACCGCCGGCGGGCTCATCGAGCCCCGCCGGGTCAAACTCGCGGTGGCCGGCAGCTACGCGCTCGCCGTCCTCGTCGGCCTCTATCTGGTCGCGGTCGGCGGGGTGCCGATCCTCGTGGTCGGGCTTACCAGCATCCTCGCGGGTCTCCTGTACACCGGCGGCCCCTACCCCTACGGCTACTACGGGCTCGGTGACCTCTTTGTGTTCGTCTACTTCGGTGTCGTCGCGGTCACCGGCACCTACTACGTCCAGGCCGTCGCGACAGTCGAGGCGGGGTTCCCTGTCGGTCTGCCCGCCGGGACGGTGACGCCGGAGGCGCTGCTCGTAGGCGCCGCTGCCGGCGCACTCTCGACGGCCATCCTCGTCGTCAACAACGTCCGGGACATGGAGACCGACGCCACGGCGGGCAAGCGGACGCTCGCGGTCATGCTGGGCTACCGCTACTCCCGGGTGGAGTTTCTCGCCCTCCTGGCCGTCGGCTACGCCACCCCGCCGGCCCTGTGGCTGGCCTTTGACTACCCCGTAACGGTCCTGCTCTCGTGGCTGACACTCCCGCTCGCCGGGCTGGTCGCCAGGACTGTCCTCACACGGACCGGCGGAGAGGCGCTGAACCCCGCGCTCGAGCGGACCGGACAGTTGCTCGCGCTCTACGCCGTCCTGCTCGTCGCTGGACTCACTGCGGGGCGGGCGGGGGTGGTGTAGATGGAGGTCGAACCGTTCTCGGTCGAGTTGGCAACGCCACTGGAGACGGCTGCGGGTGCGGTCCGAGAACGCGAGGGGTTTCTGGTCCGCCTCGAGTACGCCGGCACCGAGGGTGTGGGCGAGGCTAGCCCGCTACTGGGCTGGACGGAGACCTACGAGGAGTGCCGGGAGGCACTGGCCCGTGCGGCGGAAGTTGCCGGACACACCGACTGGGGGGTTGCACTGGCGAAGACCGAGGCACCGGCGGCCAGACACGCGCTCGCGCTTGCGCTTCAGGAGGCACTGGCCCGGGCGGCGTCCGAGCCGCTCTACCGAAATCTGGGTGACGGTGGACCGGTTCGGGCCGTCCCGGTCAACGCGACGTTGAGTGACGCCCCTCCGGAGGAGACAGCCGCCGCGGCGGCGGACGCCGTCCGGGAGGGGTTTGGCTGCCTGAAACTCAAGGTCGGCGCCCGGGACGTCGATGCGGACCTCCGGCGGATTCGGGCGGTCCGCGAGCGGGTCGAGGCCCCGCTCCGGTTAGACGCAAACGGTGCCTGGACCCCCAGCCAGGCCAGGCGCGTCGTCGATGCGGTCGCCGACCTGGGGGTCGAGTACGTCGAACAGCCACTTCCGGCGGAGGACCTCGACGGGCACGCCGCGCTCCGGGGTCGGGGTGTCGGTATCGCGGTCGACGAGTCGCTGGCGGCCTACGAGCCCGAGCAGGTGCTCGAAACCGGTGCCGCGGACGTCGTGGTGCTGAAGCCGATGGTACTGGGTGGACCCGACCTCGCCCGCGAGGCCGCCACGGCCGCCCGGGCGGCCGGCGTCGAGCCCGTGGTCTCGACGACAATCGACACCGTGGTCGCCCGGACCGGCGCTGTCCATCTCGCGGCCTCGGTCCCCGAGGTCGGCCCCTGCGGGCTGGCGACGGGGTCGATGCTCCGCTCGGACCTCGTGGCCGACCCCGCGACCGTGGCGGACGGCACCATCGCCGTTCCACAGGACCCCGGGCTCGGGCTTCCGACCCGGCCATGACTGACGGCCG
>JBLGCN010000156.1:0-5778 GCA_047617405.1 Natronomonas sp. | reverse complement strand
CGGCCTCTTGGAGGCGGTCGAGTCGGCGGTAGACGGTCGTCCGGGAGACGCCGACGGTTTCGGCGATGTCCCGGGCCGGGGCCGCGGTGTCGCCGATGGCCTGGAGGATCTCCATCACGCACTCGTCACCGAGCAGCGGCAGCAACTGTGTCGAGTCGACGGGACAGTCGTCGTCCTGGTTCGTCCGGGGGGTCGGTTCGGCCTGGCTCCGGGCAGCGTATGACTGGGCCATTGTGTAGTTCAACAGTGTCCCCCACATCCCGTGTATGGGGCGGCTACCTATCGACAACGCCGGCGACCCCCCACCATCTAGTAATACAGAGACCCCGGGAGCCGGCCGCACGCGGGCGCCCGTCACCCGGTGAGCCGACCACACGATTCACAACGCTGGTGCTATAACTTGTGTGTATGTCCCCAGACGGCTCCGGGGGTGAGCCCCAGGTCCTCATGGTCGACGACGAGAAGGAAGTCGCCGACGCGTACGCGCTTCGCCTCCGCGACGTCGGCACCGTTGCGGTGGCGTACAGCGGTGCCGAGGCTCTCGAATATGTCGAGGCTGCCGACGAGCCGACGCCCGACATCGTCCTCCTCGACCGGCATATGCCGGGGCTCTCCGGCGACGAGGTCCTCACGAACATCCGCGAACAGCCACTCCAGACGCGTGTCGTGATGGTGACGGCCATCGACCCCGAACTCGACATCCTCGACCTGCCGTTCGACGACTACCTCTGCAAGCCCGTCGACCGCGCGGACGTGCACACGGTCGTCGAACAGCAGTGTGAGATACTGGCCTACCAGCTACTCGGCGAGTACTTCGAGGCCGCGTCGAAACGGGAGGTGCTCCGGGCGGAGCTCCAGCCCGACGAGACCGCGAGTCACGACCGGCTCGCGGATGTCGAGGGGACCGTCACACAGCTCCGGGACCGTATCGAGCGCCTCCTCCCCCGGTCCGAGGCCGACGACGTCCTCGAGGGGTTTGCCGCCGTCGCCAGGGAGGGCCAGTGAGCCCGCGGCGACCGCGCTACTCGCGGTCGTCGCGTAGCTGCGGCCCCTGTGAGTTGAAAAACGCGTCGACCAGCTTCTGCTGGGCCCGCCGGAGATGGTACAACACCGTCGGGCCGGTGACGTCGAGTGCCTCCGCGAGTTCCTCGGCGCTGCTGCCACGCGGCGACTGGAAGTAGTCGGCGAGGTCGGCCGTCCGGAGCACCGTCTCCTGGCGCTCGGTCAGTCGCTCGGCCAAGGCGGTCCGGAACCGCTCGGCGGTGGCCGGCTGGTACCGTGTCTCCGCCTTCGAGCGCACCGACACCGTCTCGAACTCGGCGCGCAGTGTCTCCACGAACGGCCGGAGGTCGTCACGCCTGGGGAGGTCGAGTGTCAACTGGACGCCCCCGGCGGTGTACTCGGCGGTGTGGACGGTCCCGCCCCACGAGCGGGCGACGACCAGCGGTGTCTGCCCCTGGACGGTCACCTCGTACAGCGCCGCCTCCCCCGACTCCACCTCCCGGACCGTCGCGACACACTCGTGGCCCTCCGAGACGGGCGTGTCGTCGGCGGGTGTCCGGACGTAGTAGACGGCCGCGTCGTCGTCGCGCTGGACGCTCCCGGCGAGGCTGACCGGCGCCGACGGGTCGAACGGGACCGCGGGGTCCTCCACACGGAGTTCGAGCCGGGTCACGGTGTCGGCGGCAAGCAGTGTCTCCCGGCGCATCGCGCCGATGGCGAACCCGCCGATCTCCCCGAGCGTGCGCAGGCTCTCGCGTTCCTGCCGGCTGAACCCGTCCTCGCGGTCCGAGTAGACACACAGCACGCCGTAGGGGACGTCGTCGCCGGCAAGCGGGATTGCGCCGTAGGACTGCAGGCCGCTCCCGAACGCCGCCACCCGGAGCGCGTCCGGGAGTGTGTCGGCGCTCGCGATGTTGTCGACGAACACCGACTCACCGGAGGCGACCGCCTGCTCCTCCGGGAGCGTCGTCGACCCGTCTAGCTGTCGCTCCACCTCGGTTCGCAGGTCCGGGGCCTCGCCGGCCGCGGCGACAACCCGGAGCCCGTCGTCGTCAACGCTGCGCTCCCCGGCCCAGGTGAACGCGTAGAGGTCGGTGGTCCCGAGTTCCCGGCAGACCAGTTCGGCCACCTCGTCGCCGTCGGTGGCGTCCATCACCCCTGTGAGCACGTCGGTAACCAGCGCGTCGATCCGGCGGAGCCGGTCGAGACGCCCCTCAAGTGTGTCGAGCTCCTGCGCTCGCCGGTATGCCGGTGTGACGTCGTCGAGATAGACGACTGGTCGGTCCGTCCGGACGATATCGACGGCGAGCCACCGCTCGAGCCGCGGGTAGTACTCCTCGAAGGAGCGTTCCGCGACGGGCGTCTGCTCGAAGGCGGTTCGCAGCGTCTCCTCGGCGGAGCGTGGGTACACCTCCGTGAGCGCCGCGCCGGTCAGTGACCCATCGGTCACCTCCAGCAGTGTCCGGGCGCGCTCGTTTGCGTGTTCGACCAGCCCGTCCTCGTCTGTCAGGAGCACACCGACCGGCGCCCGCCTCAGCGTCTCGTTCATCGTCCGGTCACAGGTGGTCGGCGGCCGGGTCACGCCGGAACTCGAAGCGCGCCCCACCGGGTTGGCTCTCCCCCGCGGTGACCACGAGACCGTGTGCGCTGGCGATACGGTCGACGATGGCGAGTCCGAGCCCCTTCCCGCCGTCAGTCGAGGAGAAGCCGACGGTGAACAGTTCCTCGTCGCTCACCGTCGGGAGACCGGTGCCGTCGTCGGCCACGTAGAACCCGCCGTCGAGGGGGCCAACGGTGACGGTGAGGTCCTCGTCCCCGCGGGTCCGGCTGTGCCCGTCGTGTCCGTGTTCGACACTGTTGCGAAAGAGATTCTCGAAGAGCCGCTCCAACCGGTCGCGGTCGGCGGTCAACTCCGGCGTCCCGTCCTCGACTGTGAGGCTCGCGTGTCTGGTGTCCACCATCCCCCAGGCCTGGCTGGCGACCGTCCCGACGTTGACTGTCTCCGTCGGGCTGATGACGGACTCCCCGCGGGCGAGCGTCAGCACGTCCTGGATGATCCGTTCCATCCGGTTGTGTGCCTGTGCGATCTGCTCGAAGTGCTCGTCACCGCCGGTCTCGGCCGCGGCCTCTCTGTGGGCCTTTGCCACGTCCAACGGGTTCCGCAGGTCGTGGCTCAGGATGCTCGCCACCCGTTCCGTCGGCATCGGACTCGACGTGACCTCCCAGACGGGTGTGAACACGAGCGCGTCGCTCGCACCGGCACCCCCGGTCTCCCGCAGGACGCGAAGCCTGAACTGTCGGGTCGTCGCAAAGGAGGGCCCGGTCGACGTATCGGCCGCACACGCCACGTGACAGCCAAACTCGCCCGTGCCGCGGAGTGCGGCCACAACCTCGTCGACGGTGGTGTCGCCGGTCTCGAAGACGCGGTCGAGCCAGGCCGACAGCCGTTCACCCGCCGGGTCCGCCTCGAAGTAGTCGTGAAATGAACCGTTGACCTCGGCCACACGAACCGAGCCGTCGGCTGTCGCACAGAACACCACCGGGTCCGGGTACGCCGCGAGCGCGCTCATGACGGGGTGGTCGGCGCGTGGCTTGGGCCACGCCGCCGGCTTGACCGTCGCTCACTCGGGCACCCACACGGCGACACCGGTCGTCGCAGTTCGTCTGGTCGCACTGTTACTACACTGTTCCGCCTGGAACGTATTAATAAACCCCTCTAGGCATACAGACAGCTCGGCCGGATGGCGGATATATCCGGGGCTGTGACGCTGCCGGCCGGCCTCCATATCTGTCCTAATCCCGATACGTGAGTCAAACCCACCTCGCAGGCATCGCGTTCATTATCCCCGGGACGGGCGCAGTTCGGCGGTTCGGCCGCAACGACGACTGGCCGGCCACCACCCGAGACGACGGGGCCCGGTCAGTACCGACCACCATCTGACCGACAGCGCGTCGATACACAGCCCTGTCCCCCGTGTGTGCGTCCGCCCGTCTCACTACGGGGCTCAACGCCGGGTCGCTCGCCACCTGCCGAGTGCTGCACTGTCCCACCTATATCTTTCGCAGGGTTGCTGGCCGGTTGACACTGCGCCTGGTTATTGGTACCCTGGGGTCAACCCCTCGGGCATGACCGCAACGACCGAGACGACCGACCAGTGTGGCGACACGACGGCCGCCGCTGGCCCCGCTGTGACCGTCGCACGGGACGAGACACTCGGCCGTCCCGGGCCGACCGATACCGGGACGGGTTCGCCGGCGCCGTCGGGTCTACGCACCCCAGGCCCGGCCGGCCCTGACAGATGACCTGTACCGAATGCCACGCCCGAGCCTCGAGGGTCACGGCCGGAACCCGGGACCGGCACGGACCGACTGCGGCGATGACCACGACCGTGAGCCACGACAGGCGGGCCCGGACACACGCCGCCCGCCGCCGAAGCGGGCACCGGCAGCGGGTCACGACCCCCCCGATACCGGGAGCAAACGGAGGGGCGTAGATGGACCGCCGGATGCGCCTGTACGCCGCGGTCGTGCTGGTGGTTGTTGCCGTCCCCGTCACCGGGCTCGTCGCGGTCTCGACGCTGTCGGGGGAGACGGGCACACCGGCCGGGACCGTCGGCCAGGACGCCGCCGACAGGCTCGCGTCGATGGACGGCTTCAACGCGACCGTGACACAACGCTTCGTCGGCCCCAACAGCACAGGGAACGCAACGGTCAGGCGCAGCGCCCGCCCGGGGACGGGGATGTTCCGGGAAACACCGGCGAGTGGCGGCCGTGGGGGGAGGCTGACGGTCTCGAACGGCTCGACACAGTGGATATATGACCGCCAGAACAACAGTGTGACAATCATCCCGACGAACGCCGCAGAGCCGCGATACGTGCGCCAGGGCGAGCGTATCGAGCGGCTGTTCGCCCGGCTCAACGTGAGCAGAGCGGCCATCGACGAGCGAAAACAGGTGTCGTCGTCGGCGCCGGTGATCCGGCTCCCCGTCGACAGGCCGCGACAGCAGTCGACGGCGGAGCAGACAAACACCTCGACGGGCAACGTCACGCTGGTGTACAACGGGACGGCGACCGTCAGCGGTCGTGAGGCCTACATCCTCGAACTCGGCTCACAGTCACCGGCTCGTACCAACGCCCGCTCGTTCACGAACTTCAGTCAGCGGCTGTACGTCGACACGGAGTGGTTCCTGCCGCTCCGGACGGAGGCGTCGTATGAACTCAACGGTGACCGGTTCCGGACGACGCGGGTGCTCAGGAACGTCAGCATCAACCCCGGGCTCGACGACTCGCTGTTCAGCTTCACGCCGCCGGACAACGCCACGGTCGGCTCACCGCTCCCCGAACTCGACACGAGCGTGTACCGGGACCGGGCGGCACTCGCGGCCAACACCACGCTGCCGGTGCCGGACCCGGACCTGCCGGAGTCGTTCAGCCTCGACAGCGCGCGTCTGACCACCGGCGAGGTCCGCTCACTCAACTCGACAACCGGCGAGGTCCGCTCACTCAGCCTGACCTACACCAACGACACGGCGGCGTTCTCGGTCAGTGTCACGGCGCGCACGGACCGGTTCAACGCGACGCCAAACGGCACTAACCGGTCCCTCGGCCAGCCCCTCACAGTTAACGGGCAGAACGCGACGTACAACCGGTTTGGGACGACCAGGGTCGTCCAGTGGTCGTGTGCGGGCTACCAGTACAGTGTGAGCGGACAGGGCGTACCCCGCGGCCCGGTCGTTCGAGTCGCCGAGTCCGTCGAGTGCCGTGGCTGAGACACGC
>JBLGCN010000155.1:0-5781 GCA_047617405.1 Natronomonas sp. | reverse complement strand
GTAGCAGGGTCGACCGTCCGGTCACGGGCGCCTGTGACAGGTAGTGTGTGGCGACCGAAAGGGGTTCAGTTGTCCCGCCCGGAGAACTCAACATGACAGTCCCAATCGACCCAACACAGGTAGACCCCGACGACGTCGGCACGAAGGAGGCGACCCTGGAGATGGACCACGAGGCCGCTGTCGAGCACGTCCGGGAGGTGTTCACCGACGCCGGCTTCGGCATTGCGACCGAGTTTTCCCCCTCTGAGATGCTCAACGAGAAGGTCGACGCGGGCCGGGACCCCTACTACGTGCTCGGCGCGTGCAACCCCGAGATGGCAGACCGGGCGCTCGACGCCACGGACAAGCGGATGGGCGCGCTCTTTCCCTGTAACGTCGTGGTCTGGGAGGAGGAGCCCGGCCGTCAGCGCGTCTATCACGTCTCCATCATGCGGGTCGCTAGCCTGGTCGGGATGGCCCCCGACGACGGGACGATGGCCGACATCGTCGCCGACACCGGCGAACTCGTCGACGAGGCCTTCGCGGCCCTCTGAGGGCGGCCGGGCGACCGCCCTCCGCGGAGAGATGCACAACTGGAGAGGGGGTCAGGGTCTGACCACTGACTCCGCCTAACAAGGGAGGTGCTTTTGTGCGCTGCCCGCCTAGAGCGTGGCATGAACGAGGTTCGGGTCTGTCTCGTCGGCGCGCAGGACGGCCGGGCCGAGCGGGTTCGAGAGACGGTCGGCTCGGTTGGCCGGGCGCCGCGGGTGTCGGCCGTCGACGCCGACAGCTATGACTGTATCGTGGGCCTGCCAGCAGGCAACGGGGCGGCGATGGCGGGGGCGCTGGCGGCCGCCCCGCTCCCCGCAGTGGTGCTGACCGGTCGGGACGCGGACGCCAGCCAGGCAGCGCCACACCTCCCCGTGGTCCGGGACGGGCCGGGGGCCGGGGCGGTACTGGCACGGCGCGTCCGGGACGCGGTTGACGCCGCAAGCCCGCACGAGCGGGCACAGACACCGGCTACAGATGGGGGCGCAAGCGCGGTCGAACACACGGAGGACCCGCTGGAGCGCATGACCGACGGCGTAGTCACCCTGGACGGGGAGTGGACAGTTACCTATCTTAATGGGGCGGCCGCGAAGACCCTGGATGCGGACGCGGAGACGGCGGTCGGGATGCCCTTCACAGAGGCTGCACCCGGCGACGGCACGGTGTTTCGGCGGGCGGCAGAGGCGGCGACGGCGGCCGGCGAGGCGGTGACTGTCGAGGAGTACCACGAGGTGCTGGACGCGTGGATGGAGGTGCGGGCCTACCCCGACGAGGACGGCGCCTCACTGTTTTTCCGTGACGTGACCGAGCGCCGGGCCGCCCGCGAGGAACTCGCGGCGAGCGAAAGTGCCCTCCAGGAGCTACACGCCACCGTCTCGGACACGGACCTGGGCGCAACGGAGAAGCTGGAACGGATCCTGGCCGTCGGCCGGGAGCGTCTCGGCGTCGATATCGGAATGTTGACCCAGGTTGACGGCGGCACCTGGCGTGTCGAAGCGGTCGCGGGCGAGCATCCGGGTGTGGAGCAAGGGGTTACGCTGCCGCTGTCGGAGACCGTCTGTCAGGAGGTTGTCGGAAGCGAGGGTGTCCTCGGTGTGACGGATGTCGACGACCGGTGGCCGGCCGGCGCCCGCGAGGTGGGCGTTGCCTGCTACCTGGGGGCCGAACTCAACCTCGACGGCGAACCCTACGGGACAGTCTGTTTTGCCGACCGCTCGCCGAGGGAGCGGGAGTTCACCGAGAGTGAGACTGCGCTCGTAGAGATGTTGACCGACTGGGTGCGGTACGTGCTGGACCTGGAACACGAGCAGGCCTTTGTCGAAAGCATCCTCGGCAGCCTGCCCGACCCGCTGTACGCCTTCGACGAGCAGGGACAGTTGGTCCGCTGGAACGACCGGGTGGCCGACGTGACCGGCTACAGCGAGGCCGAACTCGCAGGGATGGCCGCCGAGGAGTTCATCGCCGAGGCGGACCACGAGCGGACCCGGCGGGCGGTCGCGCGGGTCAACAGCGGCGAGCGGGTCTCATTCGAGGTCGATATCGAGACAAAGGCCGGCGACTACCTGCCCTACGAACTGTCCGGGGCGCCGGTCACGGAGGGCGAGGAGGTGGTCGGGGCGACCGGGGTGGCCCGCGACGTCAGCGACCAGCGCGCCCAGCGAGAGATGCTCTCCGGGCTGCTGGAGGCGACAGGCCAGTTGATGCAGGCCCGGGACCGCGAGGAGGTCGCCGAGGTCGCTGTCGCCGCCGCTCAGTCGGTGCTCGGCTTCGATATCAACGTCGTCCGGCTGTACGACCGGGAGGCGGGGACGCTCGTCCCGGCGGCCCGCACCGAGAGGATGGCCGACGAGATGGGCCAGCGGCCGGTCTACGAGGTCGGCGAGGCCAACCCGGGCGAGGTGTTCGCCAGCGGCGAGCCCCGTGTCGTCAACGACATCACCGACGACGAGGTGGCCGGCCGGGGCGGGATCCGCTCGATGATGTACCACCCGGTCGGTGTCCACGGGACCATCAGCGTCGGCGCGCCCGAGCCCGGTGCCTTCGACGAGACCGACCAGCAGGTGTTGGCCCTGCTGGCAACCTCGGCGGCGGCGGCCTGCACCCGCGCCAAGCGGGAACGCGAGGTCCGGGAGGCTCAACAACACACCGAGACCGTCCTCGACCGGGTCAACGGGCTTATCGAGGACACCGTCGAGGTGCTGGTTCAAGCAGTTACCCGCGAGGAACTCGCAGCGGGCGTCGTCTCGGAACTCGCGGCCGCTGACCCCTACAGCTTCGCGTGGCTGGGGCGGCCGGACGTTGCCAGTGAGACCCTCTCCCCGTCAACCTGGGCGGGCGAGGGCGACATGTCGGCAGCGGAGGTGGAGTTCGACCTGAACGACGACGGCCCCGTGGCGCGGGCGTACCGGACAGGCGACCCCCAGGTCGTCCAGGATACCGCCGAGAGCGTCGACAACGTCCCCCGGGCGTCCGGGGTGCTCGGCGAGGCGGTCCAGGCGAGTATCGTGGTCCCGCTGGTGTACAAGGAGACTGCCTACGGCGTGCTGACGGTCTTTGCCGACGAGGCCGGCGCCTTCGACGAGCGCGAGCAGGCCGTGCTCACCGCGATCGGCCGGGCGGTCGCTAACGCTATCAACGCCATCGAGCGCGGCCGGATCATGGACGCCACGGAGATCATCGAACTGGAGTTCACCGTCACCGACGCCGACCTCCTGTTCTGTCGGCTCTCCCGGGGCGCGGACTGCCGGGTGGAGGCCGCGGGCACCGACTACCGCCCGGACGGCAGCCTCCGGCTGTACGTCACCGCGGAGGGCGCCGACGGTGAGCGACTGGCCGCGCTGGCCCGCGAGGATTCGGACGTCACGGCGATCAAGCTGATCACCGACCACGAGGACGGCTGTCTGCTCGAACTCACCGTCGAGGACTCGCTGCTGGCGACGCTGACGGAGTTCGGCGCGGTCCCCCGGGAGGTGGTCGGGGAGGGTGGGACGACCCGCTTTACCGTCGAACTCCCCTACGAAGGGGAGGCCCGCGAGGTGTTCGACCTCGTCGAGCGGCGGTACCCCTCGACGGACCTGGTTGGCTACCACGAGCGCGAGCGCCCCGTCGAAACCCGCCAGGAGTTCCGGGCGGCGCTCTCCGAGCGCTTTACCGACCGGCAGGAGACCGCCCTCCGGACGGCCCACCTCGGGGGCTTTTTCAAGTGGCCGCGAGACATCGACGGCAACGAACTCGCCGAGTCGATGGACATCTCGCGGCCGACCTATCACCAGCACCTCCGGGCCGCACAGCGGAAGGTGTTCGAGGAGCTGTTCGAGTAGGGGGGTGCGACCGCAGGGAGCACCTCCAGAACGCGAGCGGTGACCAGCGGGAGCCGCGAGTAGCGAGGTCGCAGGGGGCGGGGCGCGAGTGCAAACGAGCGTCCCGGAGCAGTGAGCGGGGAGGAACGACCCGCGAACCGAGCAAAGCGACCGAGACACCGTCCCTCGCCGCATAAAAAGCCCTTTGTTGGTCCCCGAGAGAGCCGGAGGTATGCGAGACGCATACGTCATCGGGGCTGGCCAGACGGATTTCGGGGCCATGCCCGAGGAGAGCTACCGTTCCCTGTTCGAGACGGCCTACCAGAACGCCGTCGACAGCGTCCCCGACGGGTTCGACGGCGCGGCCGTCGACGAGGCTGTGGTGGGCAACCTCGGGGTCGGCGGCCGGCAACTGGGGCTGCCGGGTCCGGCGGTCACCGAGCATATCGGCCTGCACGGGGTCCCCTGCTCCCGGGTGGAGAACGCCTGTGCCGCATCGGGCTACGCCGTCCGACAGGCCGTTCAGGCGGTCCGCAGCGGGATGGCCGACGTCGTCCTGGCGGGCGGCGTCGAGGTGATGAGTGACATGTCGAGTGACGTCACCAAGTACTGGCTGGGGGTCAGCGGCGAGACCGAGTGGGAACGGCTGACGGGGACGACCTTCGCGGGCGTCTACGCCCAGATGGCGAGTGCCTACCTCGACCGCTACGAGGACGCCACCCCCGAACACCTCTCGATGGCCGCGGTCAAGAACCACGAAAACGGCGCGAAGAACCCCCACGCCCACCTCGGCTTCGAGTGCTCGATGGACCAGGCGGTTGGGGCGCCAGTCGTCGCCGACCCGCTCAACCTCTACCACTGCTGTCCGACCTCCGACGGCGCCAGCGCCGCCCTGGTTGCCAGCGAGGAGGTCGTCGGGGAGTACACGGACGACCCCGTGCGCATCGCGGGTGTTGGCGCGGCCAGTGACCGCGTGGGGCTGTTCCAGCGCGACGACTACACCGCGGTCGAGGCCTCAACCCGCGCCGGCGAGGCCGCCTACGAGATGGCCGGGGTCGGCCCCGAGGACATCGATTTCGCGGAGGTCCACGACTGCTTTGCCATCGCCGAACTGCTGGCCTACGAGGATCTTGGCTTCTGTGGCCGGGGCGAGGCCCCCTCCCTGCTGGAGGAGGGGGAGACCGACCTCGACGGGAGGCTGCCGGTCAACGCCTCCGGCGGGCTCAAGTCGAAGGGCCACCCCATCGGCGCGACCGGCGCCGGCCAGGTCGCCGAGGCGTTCACACAGCTGAGTGGACAGGCCGGCGACCGCCAGGTCGAGGGCGCGACCCGCGGGCTGACCCACAATGTCGGCGGCAGCGGGGGGGCGGCCGTCGTCCACGTCTTCGAGCGCGAACGGGGGGTGGCACGATGAGCGGCGAGGAGACTCGTGTGGCGGCGCTGGGGGCCTACGCCCCGCGGCTGTACGTCACCGCGGAGACCGTCGAGGCGGCACTCGGACAGTTTGCCGCCTCCGGCGTCGAGCGAAAGGCGGTGCCGGAGGCCGACGAGGATACGCTCACGATGGCCGTCGAGGCCGTCAGGCGGGCGCTCGACGCGGGGGGGTACGACGGGAGCGACCTTGCCTACCTCGCCGTCGCGACCACGACCCCGCCGATGGAGGAGGCGGACCTGACCGCCCGGCTGGCGAGTATCCTCGGCGCACCCGCGGACCTCGACACCCGAACGCTCACCGGCTCGACACGGGCCGGCGGGCAGGCACTCGACGCCGCCGTCGACGCCGGTCCCTGGACGGGGAGCGGGGACGACAGTGGTGCGGGTGTCGGCGTCGTGGTCGCCAGCGACGCGCCACGGGGTGCCCCTGACAGCGCGGTCGAGCAGGCCGCCGGTGCCGGCGCCGCCGCAGTCGTCCTCGGTGACGGGCCGGGACGCGTCGAGGGGCGTGGCTCACACG
>JBLGCN010000154.1:0-5782 GCA_047617405.1 Natronomonas sp. | reverse complement strand
TGACGACAGCGACGGAGGGGGTGAGGAGACCGACAGTATGGGCACCGACAGTGAGAGCATGGACGGGCCGACGGCGACGTTCGGCGGCGACGGACAGGTCAACTTCAATATCTCGCCGTCCGTCCCGCAGGACCAACTCGAGGTGCAGTACGCGCCGCTCCGTGACCACATGCAGAGCTACATCACGGACAACTACAGTACACCCGATGGCCTGGAAGCGACGATGAACATCGGAACCAACTACAGTGCCGTCATCCAGGCGCTGGGACAGGGAACGGCCGACGTGGCCGAGACGGGGCCGCTGGCGGCCGTCGTCGGCACCCAGACCGGCAACTCCGAGGTCATCCTCCAGCGCTTCGGGTACGGTAGTTGGACGTACAAGAGTCTCATCGCCGTGCCAAACGACAGTGACATCAGCTCTGTCGCGGACCTGGAGGGGAGAGACGTCGCCTTCTCGGACCCGCTCTCGACGAGTGGCTTTCTGTTCCCGGTCGCGACGATGGCCGAGGCCGGCATCGATATCGGCGAACTCCCGGAGGGGAACGGCTCGCAGGCAGCCTTCACCCCCCGGTTTGCCGGCGGTCACGTCCAGTCCTACACCCTGCTCGAGCAGGGACAGGTCGACGCCGCCGGGATGGGCGGGTTCGTCCGGGACACGAGCACCGGCCCCTCCCCCGACGAATTCCAGGGCGTCGCGACCACGCTCTCGGAGGACACCGGGATCCCGCGGGCCCCGATCGTCGTGAGCCCGCAGCTTCCACAGGAGTCCAAGGACGCCATCCAGCAGGCCTTCCTCGAGGGCCCCGACACCATCTACTACGGCGCCGACGGCGAGGAGGGGACCGACGACGACCTCTGGTTCGGCAACGTCAGGGAGGCCACCGCCGAGGACTACCAGCTCGTCGCCGACAAGGCAGAGACCCTGGGTATCGACCCAGAGTTCTTTAATTAGGGCCGTATCCGTTTTTCCACGCACTCAGACCTATGCCCGCCGTCACCTTCGACAACGTCACCAAGATCTACGGGGAGGACACTGTCGCGCTCCAGGGGGTCGATATCGAGGTCAAGGCGGGGGAGTTTGTCATCCTCCTGGGCCCGTCGGGGGCGGGAAAGTCGACGCTGTTGCGTGTCCTGAACGGGCTCACCGAGCCGACCGACGGGGCCGTCGAGATCAACGGCGAGGGTCCCGGCGGCGCCCGCGAGGAGGTGGGGATGGTGTTTCAGGAACACTGCCTCATCGAGAGCATGAGCGCCTTCCAGAACGCCCTGACCGGCGCGCTCGCGCGCAACGGCTTCATCCGCAGCACGCTCACCTGGCAGCGGACCGACGACAAGCGGGCTGCCCTGGAGGCCCTGGAGACGGTCGGGTTACTCGAGGAGGCCAGCCAGCGCGCCGGCTCGATGAGCGGCGGGCAGAAACAGCGGGTGGGGATCGCCCGGGCGCTGGTCCAGCAGCCGAGTCTTCTGCTGGCCGACGAGCCGGTCGCCAGCCTCGACCCGAAGGCCGCGCGGGACGTGATGGGGTACATGAGACAGGCCGCCCAGGAGCGGGACCTGACGGCCGTCACCAGCCTCCACCAGGTGAACATCGCCCGGGAGTTCGGCGACCGGTTTCTCGGCATCCGCGACGGCGAGGTTGTCTTCGACGGCGGCCGGGACGACCTGACGATGGATATCGTCGACGAGATCTACTACGGCGACGGGGCCGGCGACGATGCGGTGTCCACAGCCGGAGATGTCCCGCCGGACCCTGCCGACCGTGACGGACCCGACGATACCTCCCCGGCCGGGTCGGCGGACCCCGTCGGAACGGCCGAACCCGCCGAGTCGGTCGGGGGTGACGGCTCGTGAGTATCCCGGAGGTCGACGCACAACTCGGGAAGCTCAAACGCTCTCGCCGGGTCAAGCAGGGGCTGGCGCTCGGGCTGCTCGTGGCCGTGCTCGTGGTCACCTACTTCGGACTCGGGTTCGTTCGGTTTCAGGTCGGCGAGATCGTCGAGGGGTTCCCGAGCTTTGTCGAGTTTATCGCCGCCTTTTTTCCGCCGAACTTCGAGGCGATGACCCTCTACACCACCGAGAACGGGGTCACGGGGTTAGAGGGCGTCTGGTCGAGTTTCGCCGACCCCGGACGGCTCGCGGAGAGCCTCGGCTCACCCCGGCTGACCCTCATCCGGGCCGCGGTCGTGACGCTGTTGCTCGGCTTCCTGGGGACGGTACTCGGCTTCCTGCCGGCGCTCCTGCTGGGCGTGCTGGGCAGTGAACAGGTGACCCCCTTCCCGTTCAACTTTGTTTTCCGGGGGGTTATGAGCGCCATCCGGGCGATCCCCGCTATCGTCTGGATCTTCCTGTTTGTCCCCTTTGGCCCGCCCAGCCAGGCGACGGCCGTCCTCGCGATTGCTACCGACACGGTCGGGAATCTCGGCCGGCTGTTCACCGACGAACTCGAGGAGATCGAGGAGGGCCCCATCGAGGCGATCCAGTCGACCGGCGCCTCGCGGGCGCAGACGGTCGGCTTCGGGATGCTGAGCCAAGTCTCCCGCTCCTACATCGCCTGGACGCTGTACATCCTGGAGATCAACACCCGGATCGCCATCTCGCTGGGCGTCGTCGGCGCCGGCGGTCTCGGGCTGTATGTCCGCAACCAGCAGGACCTCTTTCAGTTCCAGAACACCGCCGCTGGGATCATCATGGTCTTTATTGTCGTCCTTTCAATCGAGTTACTCTCCTCACGGGTCCGTGCACGGCTCCGGCCGAGTGAACACGAGGGGAAAGGCTTCGTCCAGAGCCTGCGTGACCTGGCCTCGCCGGGCAAGTGGCTCGGGCTCGACCGCGACGGGGGCAAGCAGGGCTAAAAGTCGCCGAACGTCGACTGGCCGCCGTCCCCGGCGTAGTCGGCGGCCGTCACGAGTGCTTGCTCAAAGGTGTCGGCCTGGCTCCGGTCGTACAGCGTCGCGGCCGGGTGGACACAGACCAGCACGCGACGGACCGTATCCAGGGCCGCCTCGTGGACGGTTCCGGCCGCGGACGTGACGGCCACCTCCCGGTCAAGCACGTGTTCGGCGGGCACCTTCCCCAGCGCGACCACCAGGACAGGGTCGACGGCCGCGAGTTCGGTCCGGAGGTGCTCCCGACAGTTCCCGAGTTCGGCCGCCCGTGGGTCCCGGTTGTCCGGCGGCCGACACCGGACACAGTTGGTGAGTCGGACGTTCGCCCGGGCCAGCCCCGCACTCCGGAGCCCTTCGTCGAGTACGTCCCCGCTCCGGCCGACAAACGGCTCGCCGTGCTCGTCCTCGTGTTTGCCGGGTCCCTCACCCACGAACAGCAGGTCGGCGTCCGCGGGGCCGACGCCGTTGACGATCTGCGAGCGGGAGTCGACAAGCGCGGGACACCGCTCGCAGTCGGTCACGTCACAGTCCATACTGGCGTGAGGGGCGGGGGCGACTAAGAGTCACCGGCTACGGTCACCCGGTGGCGTGTCGGCGGCGCGGGCAGCCAGGCGTGCGACCCGGAGCGGCTCCGGACGGCCGCCCTCGGGGGTGAAGGCCCGGACGACCCCGGCGGGGTCATCGCAGCCGACCGCCCGGACCCAACAGGAGCCCTCGCTAACCGCGACCCGCCGGCGGTCGGGCTGTGCGTAGTAGGTTGCCAGCCGTCGTCGGCGGGCGGGGCCGTCGAACTCCCGGCGGATGGTGTCGGCGAGACCCGGGCTCTCCTCGAATGAGACCGACAGCGTCGGGAGTCCGGTCGCGTCGTGGAGCCGGCGGAGGTCGAGAGGGTTGAACCAGGCCGGGGCGACCCCCGAGAGTAGTAGATACCGGACGTCAGGACGGTCGAGACGGCGGAGGAGGGAAATGGTGGTGTCAGTCGCGTCGGTGCCGCCGACGGTCCACCGGTCGAAGGCGAACCCGTCGACGACACGGTCGGCGCGGACCACCGCGCCGGCGACTGTGCTGTGCGAACCGGTGTACGATTCGGCCACGCCAAGGGCGCGGACCCCGGCTTTCACGTGTCGTCTTTGATGTCCTCAAGCCGGTCAAGGAGTTCGTCGTTCGAGGCGGTGAACTCGAACTCGACATCGCCGTCATGGGCGTTCTCTTCGGCCGACACACCGTCGTTGTCGTCGTAGTCGGCGTCGTACTCCTGGTTCTCCTGTTCGGACTCGTCGTAACTCCCAAACCCCATACATGCATGGGTTTGTGTGTCAGGGTAAAAAATGGCTCGGAGGTGTGGGTCGCTGCGACGGCCCGGACGAGCAGTGGCCGACCGGCTAAAGCGGTGTCGGGAACCCCGGGTCCGGCGGGCCGGTTCGACCCGCCCAGGCTGTCCGCGTCGTCGTGTGCCTGTCGGGGCCGTCACCGTCACGGCCGTGCCGTGGTTTCAAGCCGGCGCCGCCCCTCCCACCGGGTATGGAGGTCCACAACGTCACGGCCGAGGCGGAGACGTTCACCTGTAACGCCTACCTCGCGCTGGGCGCGGAGCCGACGATGGTCGACGCCGGCGCGATGGAGGGGGTCGTCGACGCCATCCGCGAGCACACCGACGAACTCTCGAAGGTCGTCCTCACCCACCAGCACGGCGACCACGTCGAACAGCTCGGGGCGGTCGTCGAGGCCTTCGACGCCGACTGTTACGCCTACGCCGACCACCCGGCCCGGACCCACGGGCTGGCAGACGGCGACAAGATACTTGTCGGTGACGAGCCCTGCGAGGTGGTGTACACCCCGGGTCACGGCGACGACCACGTCTCCCTGGTCGGCGAGGACTCGCTGTTCTCGGGGGACGTGGTGGTCCACGACGACGGCGCCTTCGACTACGGGAGTTTCGGTCGGACGGACTACCCGGGGATGAGTCGCGAGCGGCTCATCCAGAGTGTCGACGACCTGCTCGGTCGACTGCCCGACGGTGTCGACAGTATGTACGCGGGTCACGGGGGTGTGTTCCACGGCGACGTCCGGGACGTGGTGGCGACGGCGCTCTCCCGGGCCGAGGAGCGCGAACCGAAGTACCCCGATTGAGCCGGCGGGTCACGGGGGCGGCCACCGGCGTCCGCGTCACAGCCCACTCCACCGAACGGCACCCACGCGGGCGCCGCCGGTGTCGAGCGGGTGACTAAAGCTGTGGCAGGTGTGCGGTCCCGGCCGGTCGGACAGTGACGGTCTCATCACACGCGGGACACCGGTAGATGTCACCGTTGGCCGTCGGGGAAACCGACCAGTCGCCGTCGACGTGTGCCTCGTGCCCACAGGCGGGGCAAAAGAGCACGCACTTGTCGCGAGAAGCGCGTGACGGCGGTCGGTCGGAGTGTGTTTCCATTCGTCTCATGTAGGGGCTGTTCGATCATAAGTGTGGCGTCGAGTGGCAGGAGATGGCGTCAGATGGTGGCGACGGCCGCGGGCACGGCACGACGGCCGGCTACCGGGGGTCCATCGGCGCCGACGGGTGGCCGCAACTGCGGCACAGGCGAGACACGGAACAGGTCGAGAGAGGAGGGGCGGTCGGGCTACGCGCTTCGGCTCTCGCGGGCCTTCGGGCGGAGTCGAGCGTAGCCACACTTCCGGCACTGGTCGGCACGCTGGGGGTTTCGGGCGTTACAGCGCATGCAGATCAGCTTCGTAAAGAGGCGTTCCTCCGCCTTGTCGAAACTTGCCATATCCCAGTGTACTCTACTGTTGCGGTTAAATCCGGTGGTTCGCCTCCGGTGGGATACGCACGGCTTATCCGCTAGAAAGCCCACTATTCGGTATGTCCGACGGGGCCGGCGACGACGACCTCAGGATAGATG
>JBLGCN010000153.1:0-5782 GCA_047617405.1 Natronomonas sp. | reverse complement strand
ACGTCGGTGGCGGCGAGGCTGCGGCAGGGCCACTCGCCGGCTACGTCTTCGTCCTCCCGGAATCGCTGACTTACATCTGGGACGCCGCCGTCGTCAACGAGATATTCGTCCGCGAGTTACACCGCGGGACGGACGTGGCGGACGACCTGATGGAGGCCGCACTGGCGGTCGCGCGCGCACAGGAGACGCCGCTGGAGCGAGTCGTCCTGGACGTCGACCCGGACAACGAGCGTGCCCGGGCGTTCTACGACCGGTGGGGGTTCGAGCCCTGGGGCGAGATGGTCGCGCGGGAGCTGTGAGCGTCGCGGCGTGACGTCGGAGGTCAGTACGGCGCGACCTGGCCGTCCTTCCGGGGCTCGGTCGCCCCCGAGAGCGTCCCCTCGTCGTAGCGGGCTAGCTGTGCGCCACCGAACTGTTGCGGGGGTTCGACCCGCACCGTGTGGCCCTTCCGGGCGAGTTTGGGCGCGACGCCACGCGGAAAGCGGTCCTCGATGGCCAGCGCGCCGTCCTCGCGGTAGCGCCACCGTGGCGCGTCGAGCGCGGCCTGGACGGGCATCCCGTAGTCGACGATGTTGGCGAGGGTCTGGAGGTGCCCCTGTGGCTGCATATACCCTCCCATGACGCCAAAGGCAGCCCAGTCTTCGCAGCCGGAGTCGGCGCCGAACTGCGCAAGCCCCGGAACGAGCGTGTGGAAGGGGCGCTTGCCGGGTTCCAGCCGGTTCGGGTCCTCCGGGGAGAGCGAGAAGGAGGCCCCACGGTTCTGGAGCGCGATGCCGGTATCGCCGGCGACGAGCCCGCTGCCAAAGCCCATATACCGGGAGTTGATGTAGGAGACGACGTTGCCCTCGGCGTCGGCCACGGTGAGCAGGACGGTGTCGGCGTCCTCGCCGACCGCGCCGGGCGTGCCAACCTCGATGTCGGTCAGCGCCTCCTCGCCGACCGCCTGCGCGCGTTCGCGGGCGTACGACTCCTCGTGGAGTGCCATCACGTCCTCGTAGTCGGGGTCGGTGATGTAGTGGTGGCCGTCGACAAAGGCGAGTTTCAGCGCCTCCGCGAAGGCATGAACCCGTTCGGCGGAGTCATAAGGGTGTTCGCCGGCGCCGGTCTCCGCGGCGATGTTCAGGGCCTCCAGGGCGACCTGGCCCTGGTTGTGTGGGCCGAGTTCGAACACCTCGACACCGTTGTAGGTGGTCGAGAGCGGGTCGGGCCACTCCACCTCGAAGTCCGCGAGGTCGTCAACGGTCATGAACCCGCCCTGTGCCTGCACCTCGTCGGCGATCGCCTCCGCGACATCGCCCTCGTAGACGACGTCAGCCCCCTCCTCGGCGACCCGCTCCATCGTCCGACCGAGTGCTGGCAGACGGACGGTCTGGCCGACGTCGGGTGACTCCCCGCCGAAGAGGTAGGCCTCGCGGGCGTGGTCGTCGGTAAAGAGGGCCTCGGCGTGTTCCCACTGTGCGGCGACGACCTCGGTAACAGGGTAGCCGTCGGTGGCGTAGCGGATGGCCGGCTGAAGGGCGTCGGCGAGTGTCCGGCGGCCGTACGCCTGCACCGTGGCCTCCCAGCCGCGGGCGGTGCCGGGGACGGTAACGGCGTGTGGGCCGTGGACCGGCATCTCCGTGTCCGTGCGGGCCGCGTCGTCGGTGACAGCCTCCCGGACGCGCTCCCGGGTCGCCCCCTCGGGGGCACCCCCAGAGGCGCGCATCGCCCCGACCTCGCCGTCGGCGGTCCGGAACATCGCGAAGACGTCCCCGCCCAGGCCCGTACTGGTCGGCTCGACGACGTTCAGCGCGGCGGCGGCCGCAACGGCGGCGTCGAAGGCGTTGCCCCCGTCGCGCAGCATGTCTCGGCCGGCCTCGGCCGCGAGTGGCTGGCTGGTGGCGACGACCCCCTCGCTCGCGTAGACGGTCGAGCGTCGCGAGTCAAACCGGTCCAGGTCCGGGTCGTGGGTGTCCATACCCGGTGTTCGACCCTGAGGTGGAAACCTCTTGTCGGTGCGACTGCTTGCGCCGGCATGATCGTCTGTTCGGAGGCGGCGGTCCGTGAGACACTCGACCTGCCGGCGCTCGTCCCCGTTATCGAGGAGGCGCTGGTCCGCCAGGCCCGCGGGGAGGTTGAGCGGCCCGACCGACCACACTTCCCGGTCGGGCAGGGCCTCGACGACGGGAACCCACGCGGCACGGGGATCGTGATGCCCGCCTACATCCACGGCGCGGCGCAGTACGCGACCAAGCTGGTGGGTGTTCACGAGGACAACCCGGACCGCGGGCTCCCGACGGTCAACGCACAGGTCGCGCTCACCGACGCCCGGACAGGGCTCCCCGACGCCTTGCTGGCCGGTAACGCGCTCACCAACGCCCGGACGGCCTGCATCGGTGCGCTCGCCGTCAGGGAATTCGCACCAGCGACCCGGACGCTGGCGGTCCTGGGTGCGGGTGCGCAGGCTCGCTGGCAGACCCGTGCCATCGCGACCGTCGCGGACCTGTCGGACGTGCGGGTTTACTCCCCGAACACCCGGGAGGCGTGTGCCGCCGACCTGCGCGAGAAGGGGGTTCCCGCCCGGGCGGTCGACACGCCGGCGGCGGCCGTCGGGGGCGCCGACACCGTGGTGACGGCGACGACTGCGACCGAGCCGGTCTTTCGGCCCGACACGCTCGCGGCGGGCGCGCTGGTCGTCGCGGTCGGGGCCTACACCGCACAGACCCAGGAACTGGCCCCCGCCGTGCTCGAGCGGGCGGCCGAGGTAGTCGCGGACGTGCCGGCGGCGGTCGCGGAGACCGGCGACCTGCTCGCGACCGGCCTCGGGGCCGGGGACCTGGTCCCCCTCGGCGCGGTGCTTGCCGGCGACGTTCCCGTCAACGCCACGGGCGAACTGGTGGCCGTCGAGAGCGTCGGCTCCGCGGTGTTGGACGCGGCGGCCGCCACGTTCGTCTACGAGCGTGCGGAGGAGACGGGCGTCGGGACCGACCTGTCGCTGTAGGTCACTCGCGGTCGAACCGGTCGGCCGCCGATTCGAAGCCCATCTCGTCCTGCTCACGACTCCGGCGCCCCTCGCGGGCGGCGATGGCTTCGGGATCCGGGCTGGCGTCGTCGTCGACCCGCGCCCAGGAGTCGTGGACTCTCGCGTGACACCACCGGCAGAGGTAGACCGTTATCTCGTGGGCCGGCTGTCCGTCGTCCCCGGAGCCGGCATAGGAGAGGTGGTGTTCCTCGAGCAGCGGGCGCTCGTCGTCGTGGGCGAGTCGGACCTCGCTGAGCCCGCAGCGGACACACGCCCGGTCGTGCTGGCGCGAGCGAAAGTGCGGACAGTCGGCCCACGTCCAGGGACCAGGGAGGTCGGAGCCGTCACCGCTTCCCGGGGACTCGGCGGCGACTTTCGGGGTGTCCCGGCGTTCGGTGGCGACGACGGGACACCGGAAGTCGTCGGCGCTGCGGGCGTCCGCGAAGGCGGGGTCGCGGTCGCCGTGCTCGACCGCGAACCGACAGCGGCCGTCGTCGGTGAGGTGGTCACACCGGTCGACGTGGGCGTACGGGTCCGCGACGCCGACCGACGTTCCGGCGTCGGTCTTCTCCATACTCGGGTGTACGGCTGTGGCGGCTTGAGTCCGGTGGTGGGGCCCCCGACCCAAGGGGTTCGTGCTCTCTCCGGAGAGCTGACCGACCAGGCGGCGGAGTTTAAGACCCTCGCGTGTGTCGGTCAAGCTGTATGTCAGACGATGTCACGCTCGACGTGACGGACGGGGTCGCAACGGTGACGCTCGACAATCCGGAGAGGATGAACGCCCTCTCTCCGGGGGTTGTCGCGGGCGTCGACCGCGCGCTCGGGGAGATTGCGGACCACGACGACGCACGGTGCGTCGTGGTCGAGGGTGCGGGCGACGCGTTCTGTGCCGGCGGAGACATCGGCGGGATGAGCGACCGGGAGGATGTCTCCGGCCACGAGCGCGCCGAGGGGATCACCGAGTCCGCGACCCGCGTGGCTTACGGGCTCTACGACTGTGCCCTGCCGACGGTTGCGAAGGTCGACGGCTACTGTGTCGGTGCGGGCATGGGCGTGGCGCTGTCCTGTGACGTGGTGCTCGCCGGCGCGGACGCCACCTTTGGGCTCGCCTTCCGGAACGTCGGGCTGAGTCTGGACTACGGCACCTCATATCTCGTCACACAGGCCGTTGGCCCGCACAAGGCAAAGGAGCTGGCGCTGACCGCGGAGATGCTCTCGGGGAGCGAGGCCGAGGAGCTCGGGTTGGTCAACCACGCCTACGCCCCTGAGGAGTTCGACGCAACGGCCGACGCCTTCGTCGAGACGGTCGCCGACGGGCCGACGGTGGCACTCGAGTACTCGCTGCGGAACATCGACCGCGCGGCCCGCCGGACCGTCGAGGAGGCCATCGAGGCCGAATCACAGGCCCAGAGTCTCGCCACCCAGACACACGACCACGAGGAGGGTGTGGCGGCCTTCGCCGAGGACCGCGAGCCGGAGTTCGAGGGGCGATAGATGGCCGCGGCGGTCCACACCGACCTGTCGGGCGGCGTATTCACGGTTACGATGGCCGAACCCGACCGGGGTAATCCCCTCTCCCGGGAGACCTACCGGGCGCTCTGTGCGGCCCTGGAGACGGCCGACGGGACCGACGCCCGGTGTCTGGTGCTCGAGGGGGCCGGCGACGCCTTCTCGACGGGCGCGGACATCGAGAGTCTCGGAACCGATGACGAGCCACCGACACTTGAGGAGCGCGTCGAGACCATCCAGACCCACGAACACCGCTTTGCCCGGGAGCTCATCGAACACCCGCTCCCGTCGGTCGCGAAGGTCGACGGGGCGGCCATCGGTGACGGCGCCTGTTTTGCGCTGGCCTGTGATATCCCGCTAGCCAGCGAGCGCGCCAGGATCGGCTTCTCGCACGCTCGGTTTGCGCTGAGTATGGACTGTGCCGGGTCCTACGTCCTCCCGCGGCTGGTCGGCCGTGGGGTGGCGATGGAGCTCGCGCTGACCGGAAAAATCGTCGACGGCGAGCGCGCCCACGAGCTGGGGCTGGTCAACCACGTCTACCCCGACGACGAGTTCGAACAGCGGGCCGACGAGCTGGTCGAGACGCTGGCGACGGGCGCGCCGGTCGCCCAGCGACAGATCAAGCGACTCGTCCGGACGGGCTACGACCGCGGCCTCGACGAGGCGCTACACGACGAGGCGACGAGCCAGGTCGTCGCCGCCGACACCGACGACTACGACCGCGCGGCCGAGGCACTCAGGACGGGCGAGGAACCGACCTTCGAGGGGCAGTAGCCGCCACGGCCACGCGTCACACCTCTCTCGGCCGTCCACAGTCTTTTGCCCCGAGCCGACGAGCGACAGGTATGCGCGTGCTCCACGAGCCGACCCGCGAGCCTGTGAGCGAGGCGGGGGTGGAGCAGCGAGCCGACCGCGAGGGGAGCGCAGACGGGACCGACGGGGGAGGGCGTGTCCTCGCCACGGCGGTCGAACGCCCGGAGTCGGGGCTTGCAAACGCGAAGGGGCTACGCTTTCGGCACGAACTGCCCGAGGGGGCCGCCTTCGTGATGGATGTTGGGGGCAGGAGTTCACTACCGTTACTGGGTGGGCCACGCTGGGCCGTCGTCGACATGCTGTTCGTGTACACCTCGCTCGACGTTCTCTGGCTGGTCGACGGGGAGGTGGTCAAAACAGAGCGACTCCGGCCGTGGACCGGGGTTGGCGCCGGGAGGGCCGACACCATCGTCGAGCTGCCGCCTGGAGCGGCCGAGGCTGTGGCTGTCGGCGACACCG
>JBLGCN010000152.1:0-5786 GCA_047617405.1 Natronomonas sp. | reverse complement strand
CTCGTGGGCCTGGGAAAACCCCCACCAGGCCGCCTCCATGTACTCCGGGCTGACCGTCCGGTAGGGCTCGTCCCAGTCCATCCAGACGCCGAAGTCCTGGAAGTCCTCCTGTAGCCCCTCCAGTTGCCCCTCGGCGAAGTCCTTGCACTCCTCGATGAACGCCTGTTCGCCGAACTCCTCGATGTCCTTTTTATTCTCGAAGCCCAGCCGCTCCTCGACCTTCGTCTCGATCGGCAGGCCGTGCATGTCGTAGCCCGGCCGGTCGGCGACGTCGTAGCCCTGCATCCGGTGATACCGGATGTAGAGGTCCTTGAGCACCTTGTTCCAGGTCGTGCCCATGTGGGCCGCGCCGGAGGTGTAGGGGGGGCCGTCGACAAAGAAGAACTCCTCCCCGTCGCTGCGGTGGTCGACGGTCCGCTCGTAGGCGTCGACGGCCTCCCAGTGGTCGAACACTCGGGGCTCGACGGCGCCGGGGTCGTACTGGTCGTCCACCGGGGCAAAGCGCTCCCGGCCCTCCCCGGTGGCGTCGTCGTTGCTCATATGATAAGATCCGTCGCCGTCGTTATAGGCGCCTCGGTCCTGTGTGAACGCCTCAGCCGCCCGTGTGTGTGTGGTCGGCCGGATACGGCCACGGTCGAACGTGCGGGCACCCGTACCGGCCACGCCCGCTGCACTGCCCCGGTGCCAGTCGCGTGTGCGCTCGTGATAACTCGGGCCGAAAACAGATATACCAGGGGTGGTCTAGGGTGTGACAATGCTGCTGGTGCTGTGTGTCGACCTCGACAACGACCTCGGCCGGAAGACCGGGGCCGACACGCCCGTCGTCGGCCGCGGGGCGGTCCGGGACGCGGCGGTCGACCTGGCCACGGCCGACCCCGAGGACAGTGATGTCAACGTCATGTTCGAGGGGGTCCACCTCGCCGAGGAGGTTGCCGACGAGGCCGTCGAGGTTGCCGCCGTCACGGGGGTCGATGGCAGCGAGGTCGCCGCCACCCGGCAGGTCGGCGAGGAGGTCGACCGCGTGCTCGCGGGCCTGGAGACCGGGGAGGATATCCGCGCGCTCGTGGTGACCGACGGCGCACAGGACGAGTCGGTCATTCCGGTCATCCGCTCGCGGGTCGCCATCGACGGTGTCCGTCGGGTTGTTGTCCGCCAGGCACAGGACCTGGAGTCGATGTACTACACGATCAAGCAGGTGCTCGACGACCCCGAGACCCGCGGGACACTGCTGGTCCCGCTCGGCATCCTGTTGCTCATCTACCCGCTGACTGTCCTCGCGAACGCGCTTGGCTTCCCCGGGACGGTCTTTGGGGTCACCTCCGGCCTGCTCGGCCTGTACGTGCTGGGCCGTGCCTTTGGCGTCGAGGAGACACTCGACACCGCGGTCGCCCGCGCCCGACGGGCGCTGTTCACCGGTCGGGTGACGATCATCACATACGTCGTCGCCGCCGCCCTCCTCGTCATCGGCGGGGTCAGCGGCGTCCAGTCCCTCGAGCAGGTCCAACTCGCCCACAGCACCCCTCTTGGCATCCCCGAGGTTGGGGCGGCGCTGGTCTACGGCGCTGTCCAGTGGTTCGCGGCCGCCGGCATCACGAGCAGTCTCGGCCAGGTCACCGACGAGTACCTCGCCGGCCGGTTCCGCTGGCGGTATCTCAACGCCCCCTTCTACGTGCTCGCCATCGCCGCCGTGCTCCACGGGCTGAGTGCGTACTTCCTGGGGGAGGTGACTATCCAGTATCTCGCCGTTGCCCTGACCGGCGGGACACTGCTCGGGCTGGTCAGCACACTCTCCTTTGCCGTCGCGGAGTCGCGCTCGGAGCGTCGGACCGAGGCAGCCTGACCGGTCATACCTGGACCCGACCACAACGGCTTTGCCAGTCGCTCCGTCACCTCCGGTGAGGGCACGTAGCTCAGTCCGGACCAGAGCGTCGGACTTCTAATCCGACGGTCGAGGGTTCAAATCCCTCCGTGCCCGTGACGCCGCCGGGCAACAGGGAGGCGTGCGGAACGAACCACGCGAGGATTTGAACTGCGCGAGACGAACGGAGTGAGTCTCGTAATCGAGTTCAAATCCCTCCGTGCCCGCTCACCGGCTTACTGCCGGCCGCGGCGGACTACCCCTTACAAAAACGCGGGGAGATGTCCTCGTGAGCCGGACAGGGCCTCGTCAGAACGGAGCGCTGACGGCGAACCGCGCTCGCCTGCGCTCGGCCGGACACCTATTATCTGCCGAGGTAGTAAACCGGGTGATACGGGGCCAGAGCAGCGTAGCCAACCCGGTTCGCCGGACCGTAACCGCCTCGCTCGGTGTGTCCCACCGTCACAATCTATAAGCCGGTGAGTGTCGAGGGCGGTACACATGGAACCCGTCCCAGCCGAGGACCTGATGACGCCGCCGTACGACGGGAGCGTGGCGAACCTGCTGACGCGTCCAGCGGAGAAGTTCCCCGACGAGGTTGCGGTCGAACACGCCGGCGACAAACTGACGTACGCGGACTTTCACCACCGGGTGCAACGGGTCGCCGGCGGCCTCCACGAGTTGGGGTTCGAGCCCGGCGACCGGCTCTGTGTCTACCTCCCCAACGGGATTCCGTTCTGCGTCACTCTCTGGGCGTGCATCCACGCCGGTGTCGTCGCCTCACCGATCAATCCGGAGTACCGCCGCCGGGAGACCACGTATCAGTTCGAGGACTCCGACTCGGTGGCCGTGGTCTGTGACGGCGAGCGCGAGGAGTGGGCGGTGCCGGTCGCCGAGGACGTCGGCCTTGACGTCATCAGCGCCGACCCCGACAGCGACCACACCACGCTCGACGACCTCGCGGCGGCCGGCGACCCCACGCTGGTCGAACGCGAGGACGACGATACCCTCCTCCAGCCCTACACCTCCGGAACGACGGGCAAACCGAAGGGCGTCCTGTTGACCCACGGGAACTTCCGGGTGCAACTGGTCACCGGGGTCACCGCCTACACCGGCGGACAGGTCCGTGGCGACGGGTTTGCGGTCGTCCCGATGTACCACATCACCGGCGTCATCGTGATGATGCAAACACTCGCAACCGGACGGACACTGCACACCATTCGCCCCGACCAGTGGGACCCCGACCTCGTCCTCCGGACCCTCGACGAGTACGACATCCCCTCGTTTACCGGGGTTGCGACGATGTTCATGGACCTGCTGGAGACCTACAAGGCCGAGCCCGACGCCTACGACCTCTCCTCGCTGTGGCGGGCCGGCCAGGGCGGAGACAAGCTTCCGGTTCCCGTCCACGAGGAGTTCGAGGCGGTCTTCGACGTACCCGTCATCGAGGGGTACGGCCTGACCGAGACCACCGCCGGGAGCCACTCCGTACGGTACGCGACGCTGGGCGACAAGATCGGGAGCGTCGGCCAACCGGCCGGCCACACCCACTCGAAGGTGGTCGACCCCGAGACCGGCGAGGAGGTGCCCGACGGCGAGGAAGGCGAGATCGTGATTAAGGGTCCCCACGTTATGAGCGGCTACTACGAGCGGCCCGACGCCACGGAAGCGGCCTTCACCGAGGACGGCTACTTCCGGACCGGCGACCGGGGGTACCGCGACGAGGACAACTACTACTACATCAGCGGCCGGGAGAAGGATATGATCCTCACCGGCGGGTACAACGTCTACCCCGCCGAGGTCGAGCGGGTGTTGTACGACCACCCCGAGATCCACGAGGTCGCCGTCTTCGGGGTCCCCCACGAGCGAAAGGGGGAGACGGTCGCGGCCGCGCTCACGCTCGTCGAAGGCTCAGCCCTCACCGGCGAGGCGGTAAAGGAGTACGCCCTTGAGGAGATCGCCCCGTACAAACACCCTCGTGTCGTGGAGATCCGCGAGGAACTCCCGAAGACCGGCAGCGGCAAGATCCGCAAGGTCGAACTCCGCGAGGAACTTATCGACGAGAGATAGGACGGCTGGGCGTCAGACCAGCCGTGCGAACGCCAGGTCGCCGCTGGTGGACTCGATGACCGCCCGCACGACCTGGCCTTCCTGTGCGCCGGGGACAAAGACAGTGTAGTCGCCGCGGTTGGCGACCCCGTCGCCCTTCCGGCCGGTGCCGGTGATCTCCAGCTCGTAGGTGGTCCCCTCTTCGACGGTTTCGCGCTGCTGTGTCCGGGTCGTCGACGGGGCGTTCTTGCCGACCGGGCGGAACGCGCCACAGGCCTGACAGCGCAGCATCTCTACGCCGTCCTCGCGGCTCAACACCGTGTCTGGCAGGCCACACTCCGAGCAGGTGACGAACTGTTCGATATAGCTGTCGACAGCCGCCGCAAAGTCGTCGATCCCAAAGTCACCGTTGTACCGGGCGCGGTCACCCTCGAACTGGCCGCTCGTGCCCAGCGCCGTCTGGATGGCGCTGTGGAGGTGGTCCGGCTCGCGGCCGACCGCGTCCGCGATACCGCCGATATTCGTCAATCGTGTAAAGGCGCCGTCAGTTTCGCCCTCTGGGTCCGGCACCGAGAGCCGTTCACCGGCGTCGTGTGTCTCCTCCGGGAGGTCGTCATAGGCCCTATCGAGTGCAGAGTCATAGTTCATACTAAATGTAGTGGACTGGACGGCATACCGTTGGCGCGAGGGGTGGTGACACACCCCCTGGCTACGGGACCCCTCGGCGCTCGGCGCCTGCCCGTGGCTTGCTCCGCGTCCCGCCGACCGTTGAGACCCCTCTGTGGGTTGGCCTCGTTACGCGTCGAAGCCGTCCTCGAACCGGAAGGTACCGTCTCGCTGGACGACCTCGCCGTCGACCTCGATGAGCGAGTCCTCGCCCATGTCGACGATCATGTCGACGTGGACGGCAGACTGGTTCCGCTCGTTGCTCTCGCCGACGGTCCCATCGTAGGCCCGGCCGACCGCCATGTGGACGGTGTCACCCATCTTCTCGTCGAACAGCATATTGTAGGAAAACCGGTCGATATCCCGGTTCATCCCGATACCGAGTTCGCCCAGCCGCCGGGCGCCGTCGTCGGTGTTCAACACCTCGGTCAGGACCGCCTCGTTTTTAGCTGCCGAGTGGTCGACAACCTCGCCACCCTCGAAGCGCAGGAAGACGTCGGTAACCTCCCGGCCCTGGTGGTAGAGCGGCTTGTCGAACAGGACCTCCCCCTCCACGCTATCGGGGACGGGCGCGGTGAACACCTCGCCGCCGGGCAGGTTCTTCTCGCCGTAGTCGTTCAGCGTCGGGTTCCCGGCGACAGACATCGTGACCTCGGTCCTGTCACCGGAGACGACCCGCACCTCCGCGGCGGGGTCGAGGATATCGACCATCTGTGTCTGGTGTTCGCGGACCGCGTCCCAGTCCTTGTTGACCGCGTCCCAGACGAAGTCCTCGTACCCTTCGGTTGAGGTGCCGGCGAGTTGGGCGTTGGCGGCGGCGGGGAACTGTGTGAGACACCAGGTCTTCGAGAGCCGTTCGTTGAGCAGCGGCTGCTGTGCCTGCTGGTAGGCGGCGTTGGTCTCGGGGTCGACGTCACTGGTCTCGGTGACGTTTGCGTTCCCGCGGATTGCGATGTAGGCGTCCATCTCCTCGTACAGCGCCTGCAGGTGGGCAGGCGTCTCGAAGTCGTCGCGATTCCGCAGGAAGGCCCGCTGGTACCGCTCCCCGAGCCGCTCCTGTACGACGAGCGGGTTCGCCCCCCGGTCGGCTGCCAGTTCGTGTAACGCCACGACCAGGTCCTCGGCGACCGGGTGGGCGTCGATAACAATGTCGTCCCCCGCCGAGAGGCCGGTCGAGTGGTCGACGACCACCTCGGCGTGTTCGCGGATGCGT
>JBLGCN010000151.1:0-5836 GCA_047617405.1 Natronomonas sp. | reverse complement strand
TCACGCACGACGTCGGTTATCGGCCGTGCGCTCGCGGCTAACATCGCTCCGCCCGCGATGGCGGTTCGCTCGGCGATCCGGGGGGTACAGATGGCCCCGAGGCTGTGTCCGACGACGTATCGCCGAGCCGGATCAATCCCGTCCTGCGCGCCGAGCAGTTCGACCGCCCGGACGGCGTCCTCGACGACGATGGTATCGATATCCCAGTCGCCCGGCGGGACGTCACAGGCCGCGGTCCGCTTCTCGTAGCGCAAGACCGCCACGCCCCGGGTGGCGAGCCCCCACGCCAGGTCCCTGAACGGCTTGTTCGGACCGATTGTCCCGTCACGGTCGTGTTGCCCGCTGCCGTGAACGAGAACGACGCCGGGGACCGTCCCGTCATCACCGTCCTGGCCGTTCGCGCTTCCGGCGGCGCCCTCGGGCACGCTGAGCGTTCCGGCGAGTGAGCACCCGGCCCCCTCGACGGTGACTGAGCGTTCCGTGAACGCCGACTCGTCCGCGTAGGCCGGCGGGCTGTACGCCGCCGGAAACCGCACCTTTGTGATATCGCCCGCATCGTCAAACGTGCACCGCACAGGCTGGTCGGCCTCGACACAGCGAGCGGTCACCGTAACCACTGGGCTCTCGGCCGCAGTCGTCCGTTCGACGCCCGCAGTCTCCCGGAGGTCCCCGTGTTGTGCGGTGAGTCCGAGCCAGAGTCGCTCGAGTGTGTCGGCCGACAGCCGGTTCGCGGCGGCCGTGGCGAGTTGCTCACGTGCCTGCCCGTAGGCGTCATCCTGGAGATGACGGACGAATCTCCATGCCGTGGCGGCGTCGGCTGGCGTCGGCTCTACGGTTTCGGCGGGCGAGTCAGTCGGCGTCTCGGTCGACGGCTGCACGGGGGTGCGCGTCAGCGTCGGAGTCACCCCGGCGGCCGGCGTGCTGTCCGCCGACTCGTTACACCCCGCGAGACTGCCGGCGAGGGCAAGACTCGCAAGACTGCCGAGGAGGGTCCGCCTGTCCAAGGATGTCATGGTCTGTGGTCAGGTCACCCCGGAGAGCTGATTAATACCGACAGAGCGTCTCACGCTCTGAAACACCGCCCTGACCGGCGACGAGTGACCGACACCTGTGGCCCCGTGAGACCGGCACACCGGCGCACCCCTCTCGGCTCGCACGCTCGGAGAGACGCACACGGGGTGCGGGCCGCCGAGGACTGGCAGTACAGCGGTTGCGGGAGCGTACCAACGACCCGGAACACTCCCCAAAAAAGGGTTGCACACCGTCTACACTATCCGTCCGTCTGAACCCGCACACGAGCGGGGCTGTAGAGCACACAGCGTTCGACAGCTTGCCTCGCACGACTGTGCCGGGCCGCCCGTTTTTGCCTCGCTGTCCGATAGGGAAGGCCATGCCACGAACGGAGGTTGAGACAGGAAGCGACGGGATACGGTACGAGACTGACGGGTGCACCGCGTACGTGACCTTCACGCGACCGGAGGCGTGCAATGCGTTTACCCCGGAGATGATGCGTGCCGGGGCGCGTGCGATCAAGGATGCGGATGACCGCGACGCCGTGCGCGGAATCGTCGTCACCGGTGACGGTGACGCGTTCTGTGCCGGCGCGGACCTGGGTGAAACCATCCCGCGGTGGACGGAGGATACGACCAACGTCCACCCCGCGGAGGACGACCTTCACCTCCGCCGGACGCTGGTCACGACGCCGGTCGTCGCGGCGGTGAACGGCGACTGTCTCGCTGGCGGGATGGAGTTCCTCCAAGCGACGGATATCCGGGTCGCCGCGGAGAGCGCCCGGTTCGGGTTGACCGAGGCCAGGTGGGGCGTCTCGCCGGTCTCGGGGTCGCACGTCCGCCTCCCCCGACAGATCCCGTACGCCCGGGCGATGGAGTATCTCCTGACCGCGGACACCTTCGACGCCGACCACGCACAGGATGCGGGGCTGGTCAACGAGGTGGTCCCGGACGGCGAGGTAGTCGCCCGCGCGGAGGCGGTTGTCGACCAGGTCGCACAGAACAGCCCACACGCGGTCCAGAAATCCAAGGAGACCGTCCTCCGGTGTTACGGCAAGCCGCCCGACGACGCGTTCAGACTCGAATCCGAGCTCGGCCGCGACGTCTTCGACCACGAGGACGCGGTCGAGGGGCCAAAGGCGTTCATGGAGGACACCGAACCACCGTTTCGTCCGGACAGCTAACTGCTCGGGGCCAACGTTGATTGTTGTCACTTGTTACCACGAACTATGGGACTCGATATCGACTGGGCGTCGGAGCCGGTGCCGGACCTCAGCCGGTGGGAGAGCTACGAGACAGCACGCGAGGGGTTCGAGTGGCGGCTCCCGGACAGATACAATATCGGCGTAGATGTCCTCTCACACGAGGACGGTGCGGACCGCACCGCGCTCGTCCAGCAGGACCCCTCGGGTGCGGTCGACCGGTGGACGTACGCGACGCTGGAGCACCGGGCGAACGAACTCGCAAACGCGCTCCGTGCCCGCGGGGTCGACCGCGGGGACCGGGTGGCCGTCGTCGCGCCACAGCGCGTCGAGACGCCGCTCGTCCACGTCGCCGTCTACAAACTCGGTGCGGTCGCCGTCCCACTCTCGGTGCTGTACGGCCCGGACGTCCTGGCGTTTCGCTTTGCCGACAGTGGAACCGAGGTCGTCTTCGCGGCCGAGGACGCCATGGCTGCGGTCGAAACGGCGACCGAAGACACCGACACGGTCGACCGTGTCGTGGGCATCGGCGCCTCCCCACCGGCCATTGAGGGTGTCGAGGGCGAACGGTTCGCGGCCCTCTCCGGGGGCAGTCGGTTCGACGCCGTCGAGACCGCCCCGTCCGACCCGGCGGTCCTGATATACACCTCCGGGACGACCGGCCGACCGAAAGGCGTCCTCCAGGGCCACGAGTACCTGCTCGGACACCTCCCGTGTGTCCAGATGGCCACCACGTTTCCCTGGCACGAGGACGTCGACCCGGTGTTTTACACACCGGCGGACTGGGCGTGGGTTGGCGGGCTCTACGACGTCCTGTTGCCCGCCTGGCACTACGGGTTCACCGCGGTCGGGTACGAGTTCGCCGAGTTCGAACCCGAGGCGACGTTCCAACTCATCGAGGACTACGGTGTCACGTACCCGCTGTTGACCCCGACGATGCTCAAGATGATGGCCCAGGTTGACCGCTCGTTCGACCTCGACCGGGTCGTGTCGGTGGTCACCGGCGGCGAACCCGTGCCACGGGAACTCCACCGGTTCGTCGACGACACGTTCGGCGTCGCGCTGCACGAACTGTACGGACAGACGGAGGCGAATCTCGTGGTCTCGAACTGTGCCGAGTGGTTCGACCCCAGGCCCGGGAGTATGGGGCGCCCGGTCCCCGGTCACGACGTGGCGGTCATCGACGAGGAGGGGTGTCGGATGGCAGACGACGACCCGGGGACGATTGCCGTGCGCCGCCCCGACCCGGTCATGTTCCACGAGTACTGGAACGAACCCGACAAGACTGAGGCGTCGTTCGTCGGCGAGTGGATGGACACCGATGACCTCGGAACCCGCGACGCCGACGGCCGTCTCTGGTTCAAGGCTCGCGCCGACGATGTGATCATTACAGCCGGCTACCGCGTCGGCCCGGCGGAGGTCGAAGACGCGCTCATCGAACACGACGCCGTCGCCAACGCCGCCGTCATCGGTGTCGATGACGAGACCCGGGGACAGCGTGTCAAGGCGTACGTCGGGCCGGCGTCGGGGGTAACGCCATCCGCCGCGGTAGCGGAGTCGCTCAAAACCCGGGTCCGTGACGACCTCGCGAAGTACCAGTACCCCCGCGAGGTCGAGTTTATCGACGAGTTGCCGACGACCACGACCGGGAAAGTCCAGCGCCATCGGCTCCAGCAACGGGAAAACGGGTGAGCGTAAGCGACGAATCTGCCCGGGCCTGTGAGGCCGGCCCCGCGATACCGCGAGCACACGTCAGCCGAGAACGGCGTCGAGTATCTTCGACTGTGCCGCGGCGAGGTGTTCGGCGAAGGTCGCCCGGGAGATGTCCAGTGTCGCGGCCACCTCGGTGGCGTTTGCGTCGCGCGGCCGGTTGAAATAGCCCATCTCGTGGGCGGTGGCGATAACCTCATCTTGCCGGTCGGTCAGTGCTGTCCGGTTGACGAAGACAAGATCACGCCCGGAGTCGAGCGACGACGAGCGGGTCAGCCGGACGAGCGAAACGCCGTCGGTGACCGCCCTGAGACCGGCGACGACGGTCCGCAACGCCTCGGTATCGCGCACGTAAACGGTGACCACGAGCGACCCGTCCTCGGCGCGGACGTCGCGGACCGGCGCGCCGTTGGCCTCGACTACCTCACAGACACAGGTCTGGTCGGCCGGCCGCTCGAACCGGTAGACGCTGCGGTCGCCGTCGGAGAACACCGCCTCCATTCCGTCGGGGTCGGCGCCGGCCGGGAGCGTCGCCTCCTCGACGACTCTCTCGCCGTCGCCGCCCCACGTGACCCCGCTTGCGGCCCTGTCGGCCTCGGTCACAGCGGCGACCTGACAGTTCGGCGGGTCGGCGATGCGTAGCTCCGCGCGGAGACCAGTCATCACTGGTGTGCTGTGTGGCACGGATTTGGTACTTGCGCTCGCGCGGCCAGAGACAGCCGGCGAGACAGGCGTGCCCGTGGCCGGCCGGGTGGGGTGAGACTGCCACACCCCCGAGTTCAAAGGCCACGGTACTGAGGGCCCTGGCCTACCGAGGTGGCATCCACAGCGTGTCCCAGTGTCAGCCGATGCGTACACGGACTACCACATCTCAGCCACGAACGCTCCGGTCGCTGTTCGTCGCCGACAGCCGCCCGCTGACGGTCGCACGGTTCGCCCTGTGTGCCGTGATAGCCGTTCTCGGGCTCCGAGCCGCCGCGGTGACGGCCCCGATGCGGTGGCAGGCGGCCGTCTACCTGTTCGGGATGGTTGCGATGAATCTTCTACACGGCGGGTACGAACACGTCTCGAACCTGCGGCAGCGCGGCCTCTCATTTCAGTCGCGGTACCTCGCACTGTATCTCGGGGGGATTGCGGTATTTGTCGGCCTCTTTTTGACCGCGCCGGTGGCTGGCCTCACACTCGCCTGTGGCGTCGCGGTCGCGAAGGGTGGACACGGCGGCCTGCACGCCATGGACGCGACGACCGGGACGGGACACCTCCGGACGCGGCCACAGCGTGCCCTCGCCGCCGCTGTCCGGGGTGGAGCGGCGATGGTCGTCCCGGTCTTTGCGCTCCCGGACACTTTCCTCGCGTTCAGTTCCCTGATGGTCGGCATCTTTGACCCCGGCGCGCTCGCGCCGTACACTGCTCACGTCCAGACGACACGGCTTCTCGCCGGTGGCGGGTTCGCGCTGGCGGCTGTCACCCACCTCGGTCTGGGGTTCCGGCGACGCGATGGGAGCGGGTCGTGGGCGGCTGACGCCGTGGACACGCTTCTGCTGTCGGGGTACTTCCTCGTCGTCCCGGTCGTGGTTGCGGTCGGAGTGTACTTTCCGGCCTGGTATACGGCCCGGCAGGTCGCCCGGGAGGTCGAGATTGACGGCCGGGAGAGCCGGCACGACTCCGAAAGGGTGGAAGCCGACATCCTCGGCTTCCTCGGGGCCGACGACAACCGTATCGTCACGCTCGGTGCGTGGGGTGTCCTCGTTGTTGGGAGCGTCGCGACCGTCGCGTTAGCCACACCGGTCTACACGCTCTCACCGAACCCGCTCGGTGTGGCACCCCCACTCGTCGGTGCCGTCGCATTCTGGAGTGTCTTCGTCAGCATCATTGCCCTGCCCCACGTCGTCGTCGGGTCGTGGCTCGACCGGG
>JBLGCN010000150.1:0-5839 GCA_047617405.1 Natronomonas sp. | reverse complement strand
CCTCGTGCTGGAGGGGACGGTGACCTTCGAGACGGCGGCCGGCCCCGGGGCCGAGCGCGAGACGACCGACGTCGGGCCACACGGGGCGGTTCACTTCGAGGCCGACGGCCACTTCCAGCAGGGTCGTAACGAAACCGACGGCGTCGTCCGGGGGTTCGCGCTGGGTGTCCCGGGTTCGCGCCACGGGTGGGCGGAGACCGAGGCGCTGCTCGAGTGCCCGGAGTGTGCGGAGGAACGTGTCTTCGAGTTCGACCCCGACGACGGTGACGAGCGCATGCCCGACCCCGCGGACATGACGACGGCCTGCTCGGTCTGTGGTCACGAGGTATAACCGACCGCTCACCGCGGGCCCCCGGGCTCAGTCGAGCAGTTGGCCGGCGATGGTGTTCCGGAGCACCTCGCTGGTGCCCTCGTAGATCTCGTTGAGCTTTGCGTCCCGGAAAAAGCGCTCCATCGGAAAGTCCTTCACGTAGCCGTAGCCGCCGTGGATCTGGATACCCTCGTTTGCCACCTCGCGGGAGACCTCCGAGGCGTAGAGCTTCGCCTGTGCGGCCTCCTTGGCGAAGCTCTCGCCGCGCATCTTCCTATCGGCGGCCGAGTGCATCAGCAGGCGGGCGGCCCGGGTCTTTGTGTCCATGTCCGCGAGCTTGTGCTGGATGGCCTGGAAGTCGCCGATCCGCTTGCCGAACTGCTCGCGCTCGTCGGCGTAGCTGAGCGCCTCGTCGAGTGCGGCCTGGGCGATCCCGACCGAGCGGGCGGCGATGGTGATCCGGCCGCCGTTGAGCGTCTCTAGTGCCTGCACAAAGCCCCGACCCTCCTCGCCGAGCCGGCGGTGCTCGGGAACGTACATGTTCTCGAAGCGTAACTCGGCGGTCGGACAGCCCTTGTCGCCGAGCTTGTCCTCCGTCCCCTCGACGATGAAGCCGTCGTCCTCCTCGGGCCGGACAATAAACGAGGAGAGACCCTTGTTTCCGGCGTCGGGGTCGGTCTTGGCGAAGACGGTGACCGTGTCCGCGACCGAGCCGTTGGAGATCCACAGCTTCCCGCCGTCGATGACGTACTCGTCGCCGACCTTCTCGGCGGTCGTCTCCATGGCGGGAACGTCACTGCCCGCGCCGGCCTCCGAGAGCGCAAAGGCGCCAACCTCCTCGCCCTCCGCCAGCGGCGTGAGGTACTCCTCCTTCTGGGCCTCGGTCCCGTACTCGTAGACCATGTTGCCCGCAAGCGAGATGTGGGCGGCGACGACCGTCCCGAGCCCGCCCGACCCCCGGGAGACCTCCTCCAGGGCGGCCGGGTAGGCGTGGTAATCCAGGCCGGCACCGCCGTACTCCTCGGGGAATGGCATCCCCATCAGCCCCAGGTCGGCCATCTCGTCGACCAGGTCCCAGGGGAACTCGTCGGTCTCGTCGATCTCCCCTGCCCGCGGGACGACCTCCTCGTCGACGAACTCCGCGACCATCTCCTCGATCTGTCGCTGTTCCTCGGTGAGCGAGAAGTCCATACCGGTGTGTTGAGACCCGGAAGTATTAGTATTCACCTCTCCAGGGGGGCGTAGCCTGTGGCGGGGGGCTGCGACGGCCCCGGGAACCCCGTGAATGGGGTTGTCGACGGCCACTTTGAGGAGTCGAGGGGCGTTAGGTCCCTCGGTGGGCGGTTCACGGGTCCGTCGTACGACGGTCACAGCCGGCTCAGTTTGCGGCCATCCCGCCGTCGGCGAGGTGGACCTCGCCGGTGACGTATGCGGCGGCGTCACTCGCGAGATAGACCACACCGGTCGCGACCTCCTCGGGGTCGGCAAAGCGGTCCTGGGGGATCTCGGTGAGCAGGTCCTCGCGGATCGACTCGTTCTCTCGCACCCCCTCGGTGAGGTCGGTCTTCACGTAGCCGGGCGCGAGCGCGTTCACCCGGATGTCGGGCGCCCAGTCGACGGCCAGGGTCTTTGTCATCCCCACCAGGGCGTGTTTCGAGGCGACGTAGGGGACCTGTTTGGGGAGCCCGCGGACCCCGCCGACGCTCGCCACGTTGACCAGTGCGCCCTCGCCGTCCCGGTCCAGCACCCGGCGGCCGAACTCGCGGGCACACTCGAAGGCCCCCCGGAGGTTGACCGCGAAGATCTGCTCCCAGGTCTCGGTATCGAGGTCGCGGGCGTCCCCGAAGAAGGGGTTCGTGCCGGCGTTGTTCACCAGCACGTCGGCCGGGCCGAGCGCGTCCGCAACCGCGTCGAACAGCGCGACGACGCCGGCGCTGTCGGTGATATCCAGCGTGACCGGGTGGGCCGCGGCCCCGGCATCCTCGACCCGTGTTGCGGTCGCTGCCAGTTCGTCCTCGGAGCGCGCGACCGGGGCGACGTCCGCGCCGGCCTCGGCCAGCGCGACTGCCGTTGCCTCGCCGAGGCCGCGGCTCCCGCCGGTGACGACTGCGACCGACCCGTCGAGCCCGAAGGCGTCGTATGCCATACCGACACCACGCCCGCCGCGGTACAAGAGTCGTCGGACTCGGGCCGACGGGCAGGTCCGGCGATGCACCCGCTTCCGTGTCGTGATAGGAGCCGCTGAATCCGCGTCATTCGGCACCCTCAATGAAACTATTCGCACTAATCACTATCAGGCCTCCTTGCCGACGCGATACCACTCGCCGGTCCAGGTGAACAGGTACTCGAAGACCGCCTTGACCGCCGCGAGGCTGTACACCGGGAGGACAAGCGGGACGAACAGCCCTGGCCAGCCCGGTCGGGAGACGGTCCCGCGGGCGTGGTCGAGCCAGTGGATCAGGTAGGTGACGCCGGCGATGGCGGCCAGTGGGACAACAAACAGCAGGTTCGCGCCAACCGCCAGGAGGACGGCGAACTTCGAGAGAACGGTGAGCATGAACAGGCTCCCGAGGACGGTCACGGCCCCGATGACCGCCGAAAGAGGGTTACGGTAGTCGGTCAGCGGGCGAACCGACGCCAGCAGGTGGTGGAGCACCTGCGCGTAGCCGGTCATCCAGCGCTTGCGCTGACCCCACCAGTCCCGCAGGCTGTGGGCGGCATCGATCCGCGAGGGGTACGCGAGCAGCTCGGTCACGGCGAGCCGTTCGCGGTAACACTGGTGGGCAAAGGCAAAGTCCTCTGTGAGCATCCCCTCGTCGTACCCGCCAACTGCTGCCAGCGCCTCCCGACGGAGCACGACCGCCCGGCTGGCGGCCATCCGAAACTCGGTGAACACGTACAACAGCCGAAGCGCCACGTAGTTCAACAGCACCGACTCGTAGTAGGCAAAGGACTCGACCAGGCCGGTCGGCTCGGGGACGGTCCGGCCCTGGACGACATCGTTGTCGCCGAGTTTCGCGACGGCGGCGGGGACAAACCGCTCGTCGACGCGCTCGTCGGCGTCGAAGACTGCGAGGTACTCGCCGTCGGTCTCCTCGACGGCGTGGTTGATCGCGCCGGCCTTCGAACCCGGCGCCCGGGTGTTGACCAGATAGTCGACCCCCTCCTGAGTGGCGAGGCTGGCGGCCCGGTCCTGTGTCGCGGGGTCGTCTGGCTCGCAGACGACCAGCACGCTCAGGTCCTCGTAGTCGGACTGGAGGAGGCTCTCGACGCTCCGCTCAAGCACGTTCGCGTCCTGGTAGACGGGGACAATAGCCGTCACATGACCGGCGTCGGTCGCGAGGTCGATATCCGAGGACCGACCCAGCCCGACCAGGAAGACCGCCGCCGAGACGAGAATAAAGGCGCCAAAGGAGAGCACAGAGAACTCGGCCTCGAGGAAGCCAACGGCTACCGGGATGGCGTTGAGCTGGAGGCTCATCGTGACAAAGCCGGTGATGTACCCAAATGCCAGGAGGAGGGCGGAGAGCCCGAGGAAGACGAGACTGCCGAGCAGACTCGCGACACGGTTGTCAAGGGGGACCATTGTACCGAAGGAAGGCGTAGCCGCGATAATAAAACATCTGGGTTCCTCAGCGGACGAAATCCGAACCCTGCCGTTGTGTAGCCGGCACACGGCAGGGCCGAGGGCGCTCAACACAGCCGCCCACGGCGGTCCGGTCCGGGGGTCTGTGGGCGGAAACAACAGGTAATTAAACCATTACTCCATACTCGCGCTTATGAACAGGGACGCCATCTTGATCGGGGGTGCGCTCCTCGTATGGGTCGCCTTCGTCTCCTTCTGGTTCGGCAATATCGTCGAGCTGACCTCACTAGGTGTCGTCACCGGGTTCCTGCTGACTGCGGTGACAGTCATCCTCCACTACTCCGAGGGGACCGGGTGGGAGCCGACCGAGGATATCTCCCAGGACGTGTTGGAGCGGCGGGCAGAGACGCTCCCGGAGACCGACTTTCCCGAACCGATGAACCGGTCGATCGGGGGCGGCGGCGCACCCGCCGCCGTCGGTGCTGGCGGCGCGGAAGCCGAACTCGCCGACTCCGAGGAGGAGGAGGGGGAAACGGAGGGTTTTGACCCCGCGGCAATCGAGGACCCCGAGACGTACGAGATCGAGTTCCCAAAGAAGGGTGAGACCATCGCGGTAGCCGAAAACGAGAATCTGCTCAAGGCCGGCGAGGACGAGGGCTGGGACCTGCCCTACGCCTGCCGGGAGGGACAGTGTCTCTCCTGTTCGGGCCACATTGCAGACGGTGATGCCCACGAGTACATCCGGCACTCGAACAACGACACCCTCAATGACGACGAGATGGACAAAGGCTACTGTCTGACCTGTACGGCGTATCCGACACAGTCCTTTACACTGGAGACCGACGAGTCCCCCTGACTCACAACTGTTTTATCTGTGTTGCCGTTATCGACATGTGAGGGCGGCTAGTTCAGCGGACAGAACGCCTGGTTCCGGACCAGATGGCCGGGGGTTCAAATCCCTCGCCGCCCGTGCAACGAGCGGAGCGAGTGAACCGGCAGCGAGGGGTTCTGAACGACGGAACGAGCGAGCGTCAGCGAGCGAAGTTCAGGTGGTTCAAATCCCTCGCCGCCCGCTATTCTGCGAGGAACGGATGTGACGAGCGAATTGCAACACAAGAGCGGTTTGAACCCGGGGAGTCGCAGCGACCGAGCGAAGCGAGGGCGATCGTCTCCACTCGGTGCAAATCCCTCGCCACCCGCTACCTACCGACGAGACCCATAGGACCCGGTGGTTCGACGGCTCTACAGGACGAAAGAGATGATGGCGAGGACGACGAAGATAATCACGAGCCACTTCGCGATATCCATGCTCAGCCCGGCGACACCGCGTGCACCGAGGACCGCCGCGACCAGCGCGAGGACGAGGAACAGAATTGCCAGTTCGATGAGTCCGCCACCGAACTGGAGTGGGAGCGTGTGTGGCGCGACGGCACTGGCTGACAGGCTGCTCTGAAGTGTCATACGTTCACTTCTCTGTCAGGCTATTTGACACCTCAGACATTCACAGTGTTGTGTTGTTATCATTATCTGAGTGACAGCGCTGGAGAGGACAATTCATGGTAACCGGCAGATGTGTCACTGGGTCGGGGGCGCAAGACCCTTTGTTGGTCCAGCCGGATGTACAAATACATGCGTGTGCTCGTTGTGGGTGCGACCGGATTCATCGGACAGCGACTGGTTCGTGCCCTGGACGACGCAGGCCACGACGTTGTGGCGTTCTCTCGGAGCGCGAGCGAGGAATCGTTTCCCGATGGGGTCGAACCGTTCGAGGGCGACCTCGGCGACCCAGACTCCCTCGATGGGCTCTGCGATGATATCGACGTTGCGTACTACCTCATCCACTCGCTCACGTCCGAGAACTTCGCCGAGTTAGACCGTCGCTACGCCCGTCGATTCGCCGACTCTGCGTCGGCTGCGGGCGTCGACAGGGTCGTCTATCTCAG
>JBLGCN010000149.1:0-5850 GCA_047617405.1 Natronomonas sp. | reverse complement strand
GCCTCGGGGATGTCGAGCCGGTCGTCGGCGGAGGGCCAGGTCGGGGTGTACTTGTTGCCGGTCTGGGCGTTGTCGTCGATGTCCGGCGGGAGACGGACCTCCTCGTCGTCCCACTTGAATGGGACGTCGTACCAGTCGGCGACATCCCGGGAGGTGCGTTGGAGCCACTGGCTGGTGGCGATCACCTTGTTCCCGAGCGTTGTCGACCGGGCCGACCGGCGCCGTGACCCCTCGTACTCGTCCTCGTAGTCGACGCCGTGCTCGTCACAGAACTCCTCCTTGTCGGACTCGCCGACAACGTCGCCCCGCGAGAGGTTCAGCAGGTCGTAGGCCTTTGCGTGCATCGTCGAGACGTTGCCACGGAGCGACCGGGGTGAGGTGTCGAGACGCTCGGCCAGGCGCTCGCGGATCTCCGCGGCCGCGGCGCGCGTGTATGAGACAACCAGAACGTCCCGCACCTCGATGTCGTCGTTTTCCTCGAGTAGCTGTTCGACGCGGTCGAGTAGTGCGGTCGTCTTCCCGCTGCCCGGACCGCCAAACAGGCGGACGACCTCTGGGCTCTGCTCAGTCATTGAACGAACAGTGACCGGCGGGACGTATAAACGACCCGGCTCCGGCCCCGTCCGACGGCCGGAAGTGAGCCGCCCGCCGGGGCCGTTCACCGGTACAGCGAGAGATACAGCATGCTGAACCCGATGATGAGCGGGAACGCCCCGGCGGCCTGGAGGAACACGCGTGTGAGTTCGCTCGCGCCGGCGCCGAGTTGGGTGATGACACTGCTCACCGCCACGCCCATGCTGAGGAAAGCAAAGCCAAGAAACGCGTACTGTAGGCGCTGAGAGGGGCGTTTGCGGTAGGCCTGGAAGCTGATGACGGTGAGACCTAGCGAGAGCCCAAAGACCACAAACCGCATCACCAGTAGTCCTCCCCGGGCGACTGCGGCAGCGTCGACCATCGTATTGCGTTCTCACACGTAGTCGTAATAAACGCAACTACTCGCAGTCCAGTCTAAGGGCGTCACGGGCGCCGGCGGTCTGGCGAAACGGCGGGTTACTCGGCGCTGAGGTCGTCCCAGAGCTGGCTGAACCGGTCAGGGAGGTTCTCCTCGCGGTAGATCTGGACCCGGTATTCCTCGTCATCCAGGGAGATGACGGTGCTCTCGAACTTGCACTCGTAGACGTTGTAGTGGTTGCCGTCGTCGGCAACCAGCGTCCGCTCCTTTACCAGGTCGTGCTCCTCGAGCATCTCGACACGCCGGTAGATGGTCGGCAGCGACAGGTCACAGTCCTCGGCGAGTTCCTTCGCCGGCTTTGGCTCGCGGCTGATGGAGGCCGACACCCGTCGTGCGTGTTCGTCGCCGATGGTGTCCAGGATCTCCTCGATAGGGCTGTCGTCGTCCACTATTGGATGCTTGCCAGCCGGGTGTATAAGCGTTTCTGGCCGGGGAGAACCGCCTGGGTTCTTTCACACGCAGAAAACGCACTCGACGTGTTATGTAGGTCAAGGAACAACCGACGAATGCGGTTCAATCATCATGTCGGGCGAGGACAGACACACGGCGACGATGCACGACGACGGGATCCCGGCAGCCACGCCACGGTTGCTGCGACGCCTCCAGGACGCCGGGCGCGACGAGACGCCGGAGGAGGTGATGGCGGCGGTCACCGGCGACACGGTTGACGCCGATGTCGCCTTCGACGAGGAGTTGGTCACCTGTAGCCTCGACGAACTCCTGCTGTCGCTGGTCGCACTCCGCGACGACGGCACCCACGGCACCGGCCTGATCGACGACCTCGGGGCGTTGTTTGGTGTCGAGCCGAGCCCGGGGACGGTCTACCCCCGGCTGCACAGTTTAGAGGCCGACGGGCTGCTCTCGCGACACGAACTCGTCCGGACGAAACAGCACGCTATCGACGACCGGGCAACAGCCTGTGAGCGGGTCGAATCCGCGATGCACCAGCACCTGGCCCTAGGTCTGTTTCTCGCAGCGGCGCTCGAGACGGTCTGATAGTTGGGTACGGGTGACCACCCGGGCACGCCATGCCTGCCACACCCGCTGTCACAGGCGTTCCCTCCACAGCGATACCACTAAACAGTGGGTCGAGACGGGCGGAGATGCGACGTTTCGCCGGAGTGGGCGTGGACGGTGCTCACCGGTAACTGTCGGGTCCGGGGACGAGGTACCGCCGGCTATACTGCCGGGGACCAGCCGCAGACCGAGCACTGTGTCGCGTCACTGTCGTGGACACCGCCACAGTCCGGACACTGCTTTTTGTTGTAACTCTCCTCCCAGCCCGCCGGCTCGGTCTCGTGACCACGCCGGGAGAGGAACTTGTCAAACATGTCATCGCTGCTCGGTGCGGACGCCATACATGATATGGTATGACACACCGGTATATATCTCTACCGGTCCCTCACAATATTGCGCCGAGCCCAGCTAGTAGCGGCACAATGGGCGGCCAGAGCGGAGCCGACCCGCCACGCCCGGCACGGGCGGTCGATGGCAAGGCTCTATAGCCGCCCGGCGTAGAACGTTGTATGACTGTTGTCAGCGTCTCGATGCCGGACGAGTTGCTCGAGCGGCTGGACTCCTTTGCCGAGGAGCACGGTTACACCGGCCGGAGTGAGGTGGTCCGGGAGGCCGCCCGGACCCTGCTCGGGGAGTTCCACGACCAGCAACTCGAGGGTCGCGACCTGATGGGGCTGGTGACAGTGCTCTTCGACTACGAGGCCACGGATGTCGAACAGCGGCTGATGCATCTCCGGCACGACCATGACGAGCTTGTTGTCTCCCACGTCCACAACCACGTCGGCGACCACTACTGTATGGAACTGTTCATCCTCGAGGGCGACCTGGAGGCCATCTCGGGTTTCGTCGGCCAGGTTCGCGCCACACAGGAGGTCCTCTCGGTCGACTACAACGTCACACCCGTCGACCAGGTCGACCAGCCGGCCTGAGCCGGCGTCGGTCGCTATGTACGGTCCGACCCCCCTAAGTGGGCCTCCTCGACACGGAGCCGCCCGCGGGTCCCCTCCCACTCGGCCGTGTACGTCAGTTCGAGCGGACGGTCCATGTGTGGCCCGTCGGTCACCAGTGTCTCGAACTCCCCGCCCTCGCCGAGGAGGTGTACGCCGTGGCGCTCGTTCAGTTCCGCGAGGTCCGCCAGCGCCTCGGCGTCGAGTTGCCGGCCCAGCCAGGACTCGTCCAAGCCCGCAGCAGCCACCTGAACAACCGTGACCTGAAAGCCGGCCTCGAGCATCGCCTCGGCCAGTTCCCGGGGGTCCTGTTGCCACAGGGGCGCGAACACCTCGACACCCAGCCGGTCGGCCATCGCCTCGATACGGGTGGTCTGGTACTCGCTCTCGACGGCACCGGCGGTCAACCCTGTAATCCCGCCCGATAGCTCCGCGTCGAGGTCCCGGAGCGCGGCCTCCAGCGGTTCGAGTTCGGCGTCGCCCTGCCGGCCGCTGTCGACGGCCGTCTCGGCCCCGAGGTCCCCGGCTTCGACCTCCAGAAGCGGGACCCCGATGCTCTCGGCGGCGAGCCCCGCCAGTCGCGTCTCGGGGACGTGGTACATGTAGGAGTCGCCCTCGGGGTGGACCGTGACGAGTCGCTCGACGGACAGGCCACGCTCAAGCGCCTGATACAGCGCCCACGAGGAGTCCTTGCCACCCGAGAAGAGACTTACCCAGGCGCCCGCGGCAGTCATACCTGTTGTCGGGGCGCTCGGGACAAACGCCTGTCGGTGCCACAGAACGGACGGCCGCCCACAGACCGTGCCACCGCGTCGACTACCGGCCGACGGTGACCGTCACGGTCCCGCACGCACACTCGTAGGCGCGGCGCTTGCCGGCCGGGGTCCGGTAGACGAGCATACACTCCTCGTCGGTGAGTCGGCGCGCACAGCCCTCGGCCTCACAGGTGCAGGCGAGTTCATCGAGCATACTAACAGTTGGGCATGGCCGCGTATCAACCCGTGCCACACCCGGACCGGAAGTGAAAGTAGCGCGTGTGAGCGGTGACATCGGCGGGAGAGTGGCGGGGTGTGGCCCCTTGTCCGTGTGAGACCGCCACACTGCCCGCATCGACCGGAATATTTAATTGGTACAGTACGGTACTGCTTCATACCAGAACGTTCCGGCGTTCCGGTCGCACCGCGCTCAGACCAGCATGACAGGCAACACTTGTTCTCGGCGACGACCCTTCGCGAGTCGGCCGACCGCCGAGCGCCGGAGCGGTTATGGAATCGAGGTACAATCATGGCAGATTCGATAGACGCGTCAAAAAACGTAGAACTCACAGACACAGATCTCGAAGAGGACTCGAAGGGCGAACTGATCAAGCTCGCCGGCAAGCTCCGAGACCGACGCAACGAACTCAACCAGATGGCGTCGGAACGGGCCTCCAAACGGGACGACCTCAACGCAAAGACCCGCGAGAAGGTCGACGAAGCCCAGGAACACCGCGAGAAACGTGACGAACTCAACGAGAAGGTCCAGGAGCACAAGGAGAAACGTAACGACCTCAACGCGGAGGCAAACGAGCTGTTCGACGAACTCGACCAGAAGAAAGACGACCTCAAGCTCGACGAGGGCCCCTCGGTCGACGAGCTCGAGTCGGAGATCGAGGACCTCGAGTTCAAACAGCAGACAGAGGTGCTCGGCGCCGATGAGGAGCGTGAACTCATCGAGAAAATCGAGAACAAACGCGAGAGCCTCCAGGAGAAAAAGGAGAAACTCGACGACACTGACAACCTCGATTCCCTGAAGGACGAGGCCGAGGAGGTACGCGCCGAGGCGTCGAAACACCACCAGAAGGTGACCGAACTCGCGGACGAGGCCCAGGAACACCACAACGAGATGATCGAGGCCTACCGCGAGGCCGACGAGATCCGCGACGAGGCCGACGAGATGCACGAGGAGTTCGTCGACGCCCAGGAGGCCGCCGACCGCCACCACGAGGACTTTGTCCGGGTCCAGAAGCGTCTGCGCGAACTCGACAAGAAGGAGGAGGAGGAGGAGCGTGCCGAGCGCGAACAGAAGGAGGAGGCCGCCCGCGAGGAGGCCGAGGAGATCTACCAGAAGTTCAAAGAGGGCGAGACACTCGACACCGAGGACCTGATGAAGCTGCAGAATACCGGTCTGCTCTGAGTCGTCGGTTTCTGTTCCTGCGGCTGTCAGGAACTGGTAGCGGTATGACCGGTATCACGGGCTGTCTGACACTATGCCGAACCGTCGGCCGGCGTTTTACAGGTCTGCCTCCCCAGCGGTACGTATGGGCGTTATCAAGGCCGTTGGCCGAGTGGTACTGGTGCTCGTGGTCGCCGCCGTCGCGGCCGCCGCGGGCTGGGCGCTCTTTCTCGAGGTGCCCGCCGACCTGACCGACCTGTTCGGGGTTGTCCTCGCGCTCGGGGTTACTGTCGCGGGGCTCCGGTTCGGCGCGAACCTCGCCGGCTCGCTGTTCTCGGAGTACAACGTCGCCGAGGTGGCCGTCGAGGGGGCGATCACCCGCGACGGCGGCGGGAGTGCGGTCCCACCCTCCTCGGGCGGGGCCGGCGCGGACGATATCGTCGACCAGATCGAGCGGGCCGACGCGGACCGTAACGCCGAGGCACTGCTGGTGAAGCTGAACACACCCGGCGGGGCGGTCGTCCCCAGCCAGGATATCCGGCTGGCCGCCGAGCGGTTCGACGGGCCAACGGTCGCCTACACAACCGACACCTGCGCCAGCGGGGGCTACCTGATTGCGGCCGGCTGTGACGAACTCTGGGCCCGGAAGGGGAGCATCGTCGGCTCGGTCGGTGTCGTCGGCTCGCGGGTCAACGTCGCCGACCTGGCCGACCGGCTCGG
>JBLGCN010000148.1:0-5853 GCA_047617405.1 Natronomonas sp. | reverse complement strand
GCTGCCGGCCGCCGTCGGTGCCGACGGCGAGGCTGCCGAGGACGGCTCGGTGACCATCTCGGGGACAAAGACGCTGGTCCCCTACGCCGACGCGGTCGACGAAGTGGTTGTCGCGACCCGGACCCGCGAGACCGGCGGCTACGACGGGGTTACGCTCTGCCTGGTCGACCCCGACGAGGACGGCGTCTCGACCGAGGCACTCGGTAGCCTCGACCGGACCCGGCCGCTGTACGACCTCGAACTCGACCTGACGGTCCCGTCCGAGCGCGTGCTCGGGCCCGTCCACGGCGGCGGTGACGCCCTGCGACGGGCGGCCGACCGATTTATTATCGCCAGCTGTGCGATGCTCGTGGGGGCCGCGGACCGCGCGGTCGAGTTGTCCGCCGACTACACCAGCGAGCGCACCCAGTACGGCCAGCCGATCGGGAAGTTCCAGGCCGTCAAACACCGGACCGCCGACATGTGGATCGACATGCAGAGCGCCCGGTCGCTGACCTACTACGCGGCGTGGGCGGTCGACGCCGACGACCCCGACGCGGCCCGCGCCGTGTCGGCGGCAAAGTCATACGCCGCCGACCGGCTGCACCGCGCCTTTGGCGACGACATGTGGAACCACGGCGGCACCGGCTTCACCTGGGACCACGACGCTCACATCTACCTCAAACAGGCAAAGGCATGGCGGAACTTCCTCGGCACCCCCGAGGAACACCGCGACCGGCTCATCGAGGCCCGTCTCTCGGAGTAACGCGGGGTCGGTCGTCCCCGACCGGTTCCGACGGGTGACCGACTCTGTGCGCGGTGTAGGGTAGCTCCGAGACTCAGACCTCGGGCAGACGGCCCCCGTCGACCGCGACGTTCTGCCCGCTGATGTAGCTCGCAGCCTCCGAACAGAAAAACAGCATCGGCGCTATCACGTCCTCGAAGGACGCCGCCCGGCCTCGGGGCAGGTCCGAGACGTCGGAGACGGTATTCTCGACAGCAAACGGCGAGACGGCGTTGACCGTGACCCCGTCGGTCTGTGTGTCCCCGGCGAGCATCCGGGTGAACAGGAGGACCCCGGTTTTGCCGACGAAATACGGGAAGTTGACCGGGTGTGCGTGCCGGCGGTCACAGTCGGCAAAACCGATATTGACGACCCGCCCCCAGCCCTGGTCGCGCATCCCGTCGAGCGCCCGCCGCGAGCAGAGCACGGTCCCGTAGAAGGTGCTCTCGACGACCCGTCGCCAGGAGTCCCACTCGACCGACTCCCAGTGGCGGGCGTCAAAGTCGCCGACACTGTTGACCAGGATGTCGACAGTCCCCAGCGTCTCCTCGGCGTCGGCAAACAGCGCGTCGACCGCGTCGGGGTCGGTGATGTCACCCTGGACGGTCGTCGCGGCGACCCCTTCCTCACGGGCCTCCTCGGCGGTGGCAGCGGCCGCCTCGGCGCTCTCGCGGTAGTGAACCACCACGTCCGCCCTGCAGGCGGCGAGCGCGAGCAACAGTTCCCGGCCGACACGTTTCGCACTCCCCGTCACCAGTGCTGTGTGTCCGCTCAGGTCCGGCGGTGTCACCATACCCGGACGAGGGGCCCCGGTCTCCTAAGCGCGGTGGTCACAGGTGACTGCCGGCGGCCCCACGCGGCCCGGCACGCCGCCTGGAAGGGGGCGTTCAGGCGAACTCCTCGCGCAGTGAGACCTTGTCGATCTTTCTGGTGGAGGTCCTCGGGAGTTCCTCGACGAACTCGACCTCCCGGGGGATCTTGTAGTCGGTCAGCCGCTCGCGGCAGTGGGCCTCGAGCTCCTCGGCGGTCGGGCCGTCACCCGACCGGACGACGATGGCCGTCACTGTCTCGCCCAGTCGGTCGTGAGGGGTGCCGACGACGGCGGCCTCCGCGACCCCCTCGAGTTCGTAGATGACCTCCTCGACCTCCCGGGGGTAGACGTTCTCGCCGCCGGTGATGACCATGTCGTCCCGGCGGTCCTCGACAAAGAGGTGACCGTCCTCGTCTATCCGGCCGATGTCGCCCGAGCGCAGCCACCGTTTCGTTTCGGCGGCGTCGCCGTCTTCACCTCGCTGTCCCTCCGGGACAGCGCGCTCCACGAACGCCGCCTCGTTTTTCTCGGGCATCCGGAAGTAGCCCGGTGTGACCGTGTCGCCGTGCCAGAGAAACTCGCCTTTCTCGCCGACCCCGACCTCCCGGCCGGTGTTGGGGTCCTCGATGCGGACATCGACCACCTCCTCGGCGACCGGGCCGATACTGCCGGCCTTCCGGACGTCCTGGTCGGGGGTGTTGATCGCCGCCAGCGGCGTCGTCTCGGTCATCCCGTAGCCCTCAAGCAGCGTGCAGCCGAGGCTCTCCTCGGCGGTCTCGATGCGCTCTTTGGGCATCGGCGAGCCGCCGACGCCGACGACCTCGAGGGAGGTGGTGTCGTACTCCGCGGCCAGCCCGGACTCCAGCAGGTCGATCAGCATCGTCGGGATGAGGAAGGTGTAGGTGACGTCGCGGGTTGCGATAGTCTCCAGGGCGGTCTCGGGGTTCCACTCCGGCAGCAGGTGGTCGGTTGCCCGCATCACCACGAAGGGTGTGACGGTGATGTTCAGCCCGGAGACGTGGAAACAGGGACAGACCGTCAGCCCGACCTCGTCGGCCGACCAGCCCATGTATCGCACCAGCCCGCGGGCGTTTGCGTCGAGGTTAGCGTGGGTGTGTCTGACGCCCTTTGGCCGGCCGGTCGTTCCCGAGGTGTAGACCAACTCCGCGAGTTCCTCACTCTTGAGGGGGGAGACGTCGTAGTCACCGCCCGCACTCGCCACGAGGTCGGCGTAGTCGTGCCCGCGCTCGCCGTTGGCGACAATCAGGTCGAGACCCTCGACGTCGAGGCCGGCGATGACATCCTCGAACTGGCCGGCGGTGACGACCGCCACGGCGCCGGAGTCGTTCAGGACGTACTCAACCTCGTGGCCCTGAAACCGCATGTTGATCGGGAACGGGACCGCGCCGCGTTTCATCGCGCCGAAGTAGGCGGTCACGAAGGCCACACTGTTAGGGAGGTAGAGCGCGACTCGGTCGCCGGGCTCGACACCCAGGTCCGCGAGCGCGGTGGCGACGGCGTCGGTCTCGGCGGCCAACTCCGCGAAGCTGAGTTCACGACGGTGGTCGGTGAGGGCTGTCCGGTCCGGGGCGTCCCGTGCCGCGATATCAACGTAGTTTGCGAAGTTCATGTCCTGGTGTTTGGTAACCTTCCACTTAATTGTCGGCCAGGAACGGCGCCCGGCGTCCCCGGATAGCAGACCGGCTCGGCGTGATAGCCGATGTCATGACGGCTGCAAACAGTTAACACGCCCCTGTCCGACTACGAGGTATGGTCGAGTTCTCGTTCACCGAACAGCAGCGGGCGGTCAGGCAGACGGCACGCGAGTTCGCACGCGAGGAGGTCGAACCGGTCGCCCGCGAGTACGAGGAGAGCGGCGAGTGGCCCGAGGAGGTCTGGGAGCGGGCCATCGACACCGGACTGGTCGGACTCGGGATCCCCGAGGAGTTCGGCGGGGCGGGGATGGGACAGGTCGAGGCCGCCGTCTTCGCCGACGAGGTCGCCTACGCCGACGCGGGTATCCTCGCGGCCATCGGGACCTCCTTCGGGACGCGAATGGTCGCCGAGTACGGCACCCGCGAGCAGAAGGAGTGGATTCTGGACGGCGTCGCGTCGGGCGACCTGATCGGGGCGCTCGGCAACACCGAGCCCGAACACGGCAGCGACGCGGCCAACATCGAGACCACCGCCGAGAGGGACGGCGACGAGTACGTCATCGACGGCGTGAAGACGTTCATCACCCACGGCTCGATCGCCGACTACGTCCTGACGATGTGCCGGACCGGTGAGGCGGGCCACGGCGGTATCTCGGCGGTCATCGTCGAGACCGACCGCGAGGGGTTCGAGGTCGAACAGGAGATCGACACGATGGGCTGGAACGCCTCCGACACCGCCCAGTTGCGCTACGACGGGGTTCGGGTCCCCGCCGACAACCTGGTTGGCCAGGAGAACCGGGGGTTCTACCAGTTGATGGAGTTCTTCGAGGATGAGCGGGTGGGGATCGCCGCACAGGCGCTGGGTATCGCCCGGCGGTGTCTCGACGAGGCGACGGAGCACGTCGGGGAGCGCGAGCAGTTTGGCCAGGCTATCGGCGAGTTCCAGGCTGTCCAGCACACCATCGCGGAGATGGCTGTCAAAGTCGAGAACGCAAAGCGGCTGACATACGACGCCGCCGCCCGGGTCGACCGCGACGAGAAGGCCACCAAACTCGCCAGTATGGCCAAACTCTACGCCTCCGAGGTCGCGGAGGAGGTTGCCAGCGACGCCATCCAACTCCACGGCGGCAACGGCTACACCCGCGAGTACCCCGTCGAGCGCCAGTACCGGCACGCGAAGATCTACCAGATAGGCGAAGGGACCAGCGAGATCCAGAAGGACATCATCGCGGGCGAGGTCCTCGACTGCTGAGCAGGTGTCCCAGGGACTGGGACGGCTCTGATACTGCCTTCGTGTGTGATTAAGTCGTCGGGGCCGAGACCAGCGAAGACAAGAACGCCCCCGGTAGCTCGCGGCCGTCGGCAAGCTCCGCCCACCTGCTTGGCAGCCCAGTGGGTGTGCTGTCGCGGCTCCGTCCGCAACGAGCCCGCGAGAGGAGAGTCTCTCGGGCAGCCGGCGCGGGGTGTTGACGATAGAACGGGTGAAGCGACGGAGCGAATCGGTTGGGGAGGTGTGTGACACTGAGCCGGAGTGACCCAACCCTGCAAAGACAAACACCACCGGAGATGCGGGCTACAGAGTTAAACGGTGTCCCCGCGATGAGTCGGCCATGTCCGGACGCGTCGACGGCGAGACGGCAGTCATCACCGGTGCGGCACAGGGGATCGGCAAAGCTATCGCGCGCAGGCTGGGCGCGGAGGGCGCAGCGGTCGTCATCGCGGACCGCCAGGCCGAGAAGGCAGCGGGTGTCGCGGAAGACCTGCGCGCCGAGGGCGCCGAGGCAGAGGCGGTCGACTGTGACGTGACCGACCGTGAGGACACCGTCCAGATGGTCGACCGCGCCGCGGAGCGCTTTGGCGGGGTCGACATCCTCGTCAACAACGCCGGTATCGGCTCGGCGGGGTCCGTCGAGGACATAGACCCCGACGCGTGGGACCTGGTGCTCGACGTGAATCTCACCGGGCCCTACAACTGCTGTCGGGCGGTGGTACCGGGGATGATCGAGCGCGGCCACGGTCGCATTGTCAACATCTCCTCGATGGCCGGCCGGAACATCTCGTATCACGGCGCGGCCAACTACACGGCCTCGAAGTGGGGACTGGTCGGCCTCACCAAGCACATGGCCTGGGACCTTGGCGAACACGGGATCACGGTCAACGCTGTCTGTCCCGGCGCGACCGAGACCGAACTGACGCGGGAGGGCACCACGGAGGCCGAGCGCGCCGAGACGACCGAGAAGGTCCCGCTAGGTCGGTGGGCCGACCCCGAGGACCAGGCCGAGGCCGTCCTCTACTTCGCGGCCGACTCCGGCGAGTTCACTACCGGCACCGTGCTGGAGGTCGACGGCGGCCAGCAGCTCGCACAGCGCCACGAAATCTGAGGCGGGGCGGCGGGACAGGGCGATACGAGGCAGTACGAGCCGGGGCGAGACGGGCCCGAGCCGGAACCGAAGCGCACTCCACCGCGGGCGGGCCAGACCTCACGCATGGACATCTTCTTCAGCGCCTCGATCCGCGGCGGCCGGGACGACGCCACGCTCTACCGCGAAATCATCGACATGCTGGGAGAGCACGGCGACGTCCTCACAGAGCACGTCGGTGCCGAGAACGTCGAGGCAGAGGAA
>JBLGCN010000147.1:0-5862 GCA_047617405.1 Natronomonas sp. | reverse complement strand
TCTCGATCGTCTTGCCGTTCGGCTGGACTTCGAGGTCGTACGTCGTCTCGACGCGGTCAGTCTCCTCGACTGCGACGACCTCCTCGAATCGGACGCCCCCGTCGAGCAACTGGTCGAGGCGAGTCGTATCGGCCCCTGCTTCGGCGTACGCCAGCCGCATGCGCTCAAGTGTGTCCCGCTTGACCGTCTGATACTCCTCGTTCTCGACGTTCGATATGCTCGATTTGGAGGAGTACCCCATGGCGTCTGCGGCATCGCTCATCCGCAGTCCGGCCTCTCGGCGGAGCGTTCTCAGCAAGTCACTCGGGACGGGGACGTACTGTCCACACTTGTGTGCATCCTCCCGAAAGTCGACAGCCCACATCTCGCCCGACCAGTCGACATCACTCATCGGGATGTAGCGCTCACGTTCGCGACTGGACACAGACGTGAGCAGACCGAGTCGGGTACCGAGATACGCCGCCCGGTTCGCCAGGTCGGAGCTGGAGGTGTAGAGCGTGTCACGCGTTTCCCGGCGGTTCCTGTCACCGTCGAGCAACCCTGCGAGCAGCGCTTCGAGCACTTCCTTCGGCCAGTTGAACACCTCGTCAGGGATGGTTTTCCCGTCCGCATCTCCTCCCGCCAGTTCGCGAAACACCTTCGACCACAGCGCCGAGCAGACGGTGAGTTTCGTGATCCGGTCTGTCTCGTGCCACGATAGGCCCACGCCGTGTTGTTCGAAAAGCCGCGCGAACCTGTCGAGATACTCTTTCTGTGTGTTACTGACCTGGATCTGCTTCCGTCTCGCGTACCCCTCCGCGATGAAGAAGCCGAGTGCCCATCCGAACTCCGGCGTGACCGGGAGTTCACGCGGGAGTTTGAGGTCGCTCTGCTTGAACGCGACCTGGACGGTTTCTGGCATGTCGGCGCGGGAGACGGCAGTCATCGGGAAGCTGTCGCGGGACTCGTAGTGTTTCTTCGAGCCGTCCGGAACGGTCGAAGACTCCAGATGGCCGGCGCCGTCACTCGCGTACAGCGTCGTCTCCCCTGGGTCGAGGTAATCGAGCAGGTCCAGGCGGGTCGTTTCTCCGGGTGGTCTCGGAAGCGTGTCCGGGACCATCACGAACTCGCCCTCCGCCGCCTCGCTCGGTACACGAGTCACGCCGCCACGCTCGTCTATTGTGAACAGATTGTGGTCACTGGTGACGAGCACCTCCCGGCCGGAGCGGAGACACACCCGATGGATGCGCTGTGTCGGGTTGGTGATGTAGTCCGTCACCCGGTGGGTGCGCACGTCGAGTGTCTCCGGGTCGAACGACACGGCGCGCGCGCGGCGCTCGCCCTCTACGACTGCGCCGATCTCGTAGAATCCGAACCCGTCCTCGGGCGTCCAGAGGAAGACCTCCTCGTCGTACGGGAGCGACGCGTGCACCACGACCGCCAGCCGACCTAGCGAGGAGCGGCCCTCGACGTGGGCGATCAGGTCGTCCGGGATGGCAACGCGCTCGCGGGTCGTCCCCAGCACGAAGTCGCCGGGATGGAGGATGAATTCCCCGTCGTCATCGACGATAGTCTCCTCGACGTACTCCTCGACCTCCTGCTCGCTTTCGGGGTGGATACAGGGGATATTGGCGTGCTGGAACTCCAGGAACGTCCGGCCCAGCCGGAGGTCGACGCTTGCAGGCTGGACCTGCAGGTCTATGTCCTCCAGGGGCTCGATGACCAGGTCACCCGCCTCCAGACGCCGGAGGATGTCTCCGTCGGAGAGTATCATATCCAACCCAGCCGCCCGGTTGTCCTAAACTCCCCGGTCAGGCAGCCGCGGTGACGAGGCGTCTGGGGCAGACAGCCGGCCGCGGCGGCGATAGCCACCCATTTGTATCCGGCCGCCATATGTTAGATATGAAGCAGGCCATCGTCGCCCGGGCCGACCTTGGGATGGGCGAGGGCAAACTCGCCGCGCAGGTGGCCCACGCCGCCCTCCAGGCCGCCGAGGACGCCGGCGGCGCGGGCCGCCGGGAGTGGAAAGGCGAGGGACAAAAGAAGGTTGTCCTGCAGGCCGACGGCGAGTCACAGCTGTTCGAGCTGGCCGACGCCGCCGAGCGGGCGGGGTTGCCCCACGCGGTCGTTCGGGATGCCGGCCACACCCAGCTGGAGCCAGGGACCGTCACAGCGCTGGCGGTGGGCCCGGCCCGCGACGATGGCGTGGACCGGGTCACCGGCGAGCTCTCCCTCTACTGAAAGGCATATATATGTCTATCCCTTACTGGAGGTAAGCACACTGTACGGTGTGTAACCGGTTTCCACAATGCAAGACAACCAACAGCAGGCGTACGACCGCGGGATCACGATCTTCTCGCCGGACGGACGCCTCTACCAGGTCGAGTACGCCCGCGAAGCCGTCGAGCGCGGGAGCGCGACCGTCGGCGTACGGACGCCGTCGGGTGTCGTGCTCGCGGCCGACCGCCGGGCGCGCTCGCCACTGATCGAGCGGGACAGCATCGAGAAGATACACGCCGTCGACGACCACGTCGCCGTCGCCAGCGCCGGCCACGTCGCCGACGCCCGACAGTTGGTCGACTTCGCACGCCGGCAGGCACAGCTCGACCAACTGCGCTACGACGAGGCTATCGGCGTGGAGACGCTGACCAAGCGGGTGACCGACCACATCCAGCAGTACACCCAGACCGGCGGTGCCCGTCCGTTTGGCGTGGCGTTGCTCGTTGCGGGTATCGAGGACGGCGAGCCCCGGCTGTTCGAGACTGACCCCTCGGGCACGCCCTACGAGTGGCAGGCCGTCGCCATCGGCGGCGGACGCGACGAGATGCAGTCGTTCCTCGAGGAGGAGTATCAGGCGGAGATGGACCTCTCCGGTGGGGTCGACCTCGCGCTGGAGGCGCTTTCGGTCGACGCCGACGTCAACGCCGCGGGCGTCAACGTCGTGACCGTCGACGTCGAGAGCGGCAGCGTCGACACCCTCTCCGACGACGAGGTCGGTGCCCACGTCGAGGAACTCGACCTGGGGGGTGAGGAGTGATGCGTGACCCCACGCTCGACGCCCACGAACCCGAACTCGGCTCGCTGCCCGAGCGAAACGGCGACCGCGACGAGACAACGGTCAACAAGACCGGCACCACTACCGTCGGCCTGACGACCGCCGACGGCGTCGTGGTCGGGACAGACCGGCGAGCCTCGCTCGGCGGCCGCTTTGTCTCGAATAAAAACGTGGTGAAGGTCGAGCAGATCCACCCGAGTGCCGTGCTGACACTCGTCGGCTCGGTCGGTGGCGCCCAGTCGTTCATCAGGACGCTCCGGTCGGAGGCCAGCCTCTACGAGTCCCGCCGGGGCAAGCCGATGTCGACAAACGCGCTGGCGACGCTCGCGGGTAACTTTGCCCGTGGCGGCCCGTTCCTCGCGATCAACCCCATCCTGGGCGGGGTGGACGACGAGGGCAGTCACGTCTACAGCATCGACCCCGCCGGCGGTGTGATGGAGGACGCGTACACTGTCACCGGCAGCGGGATGCAACTCGCCTACGGTGTCCTTGAGGGACAACACGACCCCGAGATGTCTATCGAGGAGGCACGGACGCTGGCCGCACAGGCGATCAACGCCCCCACCGAGCGCGACACCGGCTCCGGCAACGGGCTCGCGCTCGCGACGATTACCGACGACGACGTCGAAATCGAGACGTTCGACACCGTCGACGACGTGCTGTAGCGCGCCAGCCTTTTCCGGCGCTCTGTTTCGGTTCGACGGGAAGTCACCGGGCAACCGCTTATATCGCTGCAGCCCCAAACAGCAGTACTATGGGACTCGGCCCGATGTGCCCACACCTGTGGCTCAAAGACGAGATCGCCCGTGAACTGCTCGAGGAGACCGATGACGACCGGCGCAGCGACCGGCGGCGACGGCTCCCTGACGGCCGCCGCGAGTCCGACGACCCGTCGTTTCTGACCGACGGCGAAACCGACCACGAGGTCCTGACCGGCGACGCCGGCCAGGAGTAGGCCCGGGTCGGTAGCCTGTCCCGCCGTGTCCGGCGGACGATTCCTCGGTATTTCGATGCCCACGAGCCGCCGGCTCGGTGAGAGGGTGGCGGGGCGTGACCGTCGAAGCGGCGGACCGAGAGAGACAGAACTTTGTAGTACCGTTACGATGTATCATACCGCATGGATTTCGAGTACACGGCAGAACAGGAGCAGTTCCGGGAGGAACTCCAGGATTGGCTGGAGGAGAACCTCCCGAGCGGCTGGACCGAGGGGGAGCGTGACGTCCCCGAGGACCAGGACGAGCGAGAACAGTTCCTCCGAGACTGGCAGGCCCGCCTCTACGAGGGGAACTGGGCGGGGCTACACTGGCCCTCGGAGTACGGCGGCCGGGACGCCTCGCTGATAGAGCAGACCGTCTACCGTGAGGAGACAGCAAAGTACCGGACCCCACAGCAGGTCAACGCTATCGGGATCAACTTTGTCGGCCCGACGCTGATGGAGGAGGGGACCCCCGAACAGAAGGAGCGGTTCCTCTCGGAGATGCTGAACGGCGAGGAGGTCTGGTGCCAGGGTTACTCCGAGCCCGGGGCGGGGTCGGATATCGCGAGTCTGACCACCACCGCCGAGCGCGACGGCGACGAGTTCCGGATCAACGGCCAGAAGATCTGGACCTCCTACGCCCACTACTCCGACTGGTGTTTCCTGGTCACCCGGACCGACGACTCCGGCGTGAAACACGAGGGGATCACGACCATCCTGGTCGACATGGACCAGGAGGGCGTGAGCATCTCGCCGATCCACCAGGCCAGCGACGAGGAGGGGTTCAATCAGATGTACTTCGACGACGCGGTCGCACCCGCCGAGAACGTCGTCGGCGAGGTCGGCCAGGGCTGGGACGTCGTGATGACCCTCTCGTCGTTCGAGCACGGGACGACCCGGATCTTCTCGATCGAACAGCGATTCGAGGACATCCTGGAGTACTGTGAGAGCCACACCCGTAACGGCCAGCCGCTGGTCCAGGACCCGGTCGTCCGTCAGGAGCTTGCGGACCTTGACAGCCGGATCCAGGCCGCGAAGGTGAGCCACCTGCGCAACGTCTCCACACAGATGGAGACCGGGATGCCCGGCCCGGAGGGGTCGATGGACCTCGTCGTCGCCGACGAACTCGCAAACGACCTGGAGAACTTCGCGGTAAACATCCTCGGTCCGGAGGCGGCGCTGTGGGAGGACGGCCCCGAGGACGGCGACTGGGCCCGGGACTACCTCCAGACCTACGGGTCGTGGATCGCCGCGGGTACCGGCGACATCCAGCGCAACATCATCGGCGAGCGGGTGCTCGGGATGCCAAAGGACGACAAGAGCCAGACCAGCCACAGGGAGGAATCATGAGAGCCAAACTCACCGACGAGCAGGAGCGCATCCAGGAAACCGCAAAGGATTTTCTCGAGTCAAACGGCGGCATCGAGTTCGCCCGCCGCGAGATGGAGGGCGAGGACGTCATCGACGAGGTGTGGTCCGAGGTCTCGGACCTTGACTACCCCGCGGTCACTGTCCCGTTCGACCACGGCGGCCTCGGCGAGGGGATGGTCTACCTCTCCGCGCTGCTGGAGGCGACGGGCCGGTACGCGATGCCCGGGCCGCTGCCGGAGACGGCGGCCGTCGGCGCCCCGCTGATAGCGGAACTCGGCGACGAGACCCAGAAGGAGACGTATCTGCCGGCGGTGGCCGACGGCGACTGTCGGCTCTCGCTCGGGGTCTACAACGACCGCAACGAGTCGCTGCCGGCCGCCGTCGGTGCCGACGGCGAGGCTGCCGAGGACGGCTCGGTGACCATCTCGGGGACAAAGACGCTGGTCCCCTACGCCGACGCGGTCGACGAAGTGGTTGTCGC
>JBLGCN010000146.1:0-5891 GCA_047617405.1 Natronomonas sp. | reverse complement strand
CCCCCGGGTCGGGGAGCAACGCGACCGGCTCCAGACGATCCCCGGGACGATGCCGGACCTGGTGGAGTTGCCCTCGGGGTGTAGCTTTCACCCGCGGTGCCCGTTCGCCGAGGACGCCTGCACGCGAAAGGAGCCCCCGCTGGTCGACCACGAGACCGGGCAGGCCGCAGACGGCGACACAGACCAACATGTCGCCGCGTGTCTGGAGTACACCGGCGACCTCGTCAAGGGGCTGGACTACCAGGTGAATGTCGACGGCGTCGACCCAGACACGGGGTCGACGACCGACCGGGGGCGAGACCACAGTGTCTAGACGCAACCCGGTCCTCCGGGCGGAGAACCTGACGAAGTATTTCGACGACAGCGAGGGGTTTGTCGACTCGCTGCTGGGCCGGAGCCGGTGGGTAAAGGCCGTCGACGGGGTCGACTTCACCCTCTACGAGGGTGAGACCCTCGGCGTGGTCGGCGAATCCGGCTGTGGCAAGACGACGCTTGGCCGGACGCTGCTCCAGTTGCTCGACCCCACCGAGGGGTCGGTCTACTACAACAGGGCCGACGGAACCGGAGGGCGCGAACAGGTCGACCTGACGGAGGCGTCCGCCTCGCGGCTACGGTCGCTGCGGACCGACCTCCAGTACATCTTCCAGGACCCCTTTTCGAGCCTCAACCCGCGACTGACCGTCGGCGATATCATCGGCGAGCCACTCGACATCCACGACCTGGCCACGGGGGCCGAGCGCACCGACCGGATCTACGAGCTTCTGGAGCTTGTGGGGCTGAACCCAAGCCACGCACAGCGGTACCCCCACGAGTTCTCCGGCGGCCAGCGCCAGCGGGTCGGGATCGCCCGGGCGCTTGCGGTCGACCCGGACGTGATCGTCTGTGACGAGCCGGTCAGCGCACTCGACGTCTCGGTCCAGGCCCAGATCCTCAATCTGCTCGAAGACCTCCAGACGGACCTGGGGCTGTCCTACATCTTCATCGCCCACGACCTGAGCGTCGTCGAGCACATCTCCGACCGGGTCGGCGTGATGTATCTCGGACAGTTTGCCGAGGTCGGCACGACCGAGGAGATATTCTCGCCGCCGTACCACCCTTACACGGAGGCGCTGCTCTCGGCGATCCCGGAGCCGGACCCACAGTGGCAGGGTGACCGGATCCTCCTCTCGGGAACCGTCCCCTCGCCGGTCGACCCGCCCTCGGGGTGTCGGTTCCACACCCGGTGTCCGCGGGTCATCCAACCCGAGAGGTTCGACCTCGACCAGCCGGTCTGGCGCTCGCTGATGGAGTTCAAACAGCGCCTGCTCGACGAGGAGACCGTCGGGGCGGTGACGGCTGTCGGGGAGGACGTCGACGTCGACAACGCCTCCCGGGGGGAACTGGCGGACCTCGTCCGGGCGGAGTTCGACCTCCCCGACAGGCTGGGTGGGGAGGCCGAACAGGTCTTTGCCGACGTCTTAGACGACCTCCACGCCGGGGACGTCCAGGCGGCGGCGGCGACTGTCTCCGAGGCCGTTGTCTCACCCTGTGAGGCGACCACCCCCGAACTGCACGCCGAGAGCGAGACCCACGGGGTCGCCTGTCTGTTGTACGACGACGACCACCCGGACCCGACTGGCTCCGTCAGAGACAGCAGTGACGCGGCCGCAGACGACTGATGCCGGGGCTGTGACGCCCGTCGGCTCCGGCCGACCAAACGTTTTAGCTCGCGTGGCCCCGACTGCTGACGATGCGGCGGATATACGACTCGGACGCGCTCTATCGGGACGACGACGAGCCCGGTGCCCCGCGGGAGCGCCAGCGCGAGGAGCGCCCCCAGTCGTTCCGGTCGGTTCCGAGCGGGTCGCTCAGCCGGTGGCTCGTCCCCGACCGGGTGCGGTTCTGGGGTCTCTCGCTGGAAGTCGTCACCCCACAGACGGAGTTCCGCGTCGGCGAGCACGTCCCGTTTCAAGTGACGATCAAAAACAGCCTCCCCTTCCCGGTCACCGTCGCCACGCGGTCACCGCTCCTGTGGACCTGGCACGTCGACGACCACCGGACAGCCGCCAAGCATTCGGCCGACGGCCCGCCCGAGGAGGAGCGAGGCTTCCGGTTCGAGCGCGGCGAGCGCAAGCGCTTTCGCAAGCGGTGGGACGGGATGTTCAAAGTCGCCGACGCGGAGTGGGAGCCGGCCACCCCCGGCGAGTACACCATCGGCGCCGGCCTCAACGTTGACGAGGCCGCCGGCAAAGGGCTGTACAGTGAGACGACAGTGACGCTGCGGCCGGAGTGAGCCTCTCCGCCGGCACAGCGGGTGTCGGCGCGCTCAGGGGGTGATCCCCTTACTGTGCTCGGGGCCGGCCCGTGTCTGGTCGAACTCCCGGAGCCGCCGCCCGCAGCCGTTGCAGGCGACCGTCGTTACCTGGTGGGTCCCACAGCAGGACTCCAGCACCTCCTCGCCGAGCGTCACCGGCCCGCCACAGAGCGGACAGTGCTCGTGAAACCCACGGAGTGACTCGAGTATCTCGCGGCGCTGTCCCGGTGGCACCCCACGCCAGCGGTCGGTCGTCCCCGCGAGCGCCCGGTCGGTCGCGATATCGGCGGTCAGCGCGGCCACCGAGGGCCACTTCCGGACCTGGACCCCAACCTCGACGGCCGGATACTCCCGGTCGAGTGGCGTCACCTCACCGGGTTCGACCCCGAAGACGGTCGCGATGGGCGTCACATCCCCGGTGACCGTCCGGCGCTCGGCGTGGGCGGCCACCCGCCCGGCAAAGCTGTCGGTCAGACAGAACCCCTCGCCGTCCGCACAGCGTTCGATGGCCCCGACATCCTGAAGAAAGTCGGCTGTCTCGACACCCTCCTCGCGGCGGCGTTCGACGCGCTCGAACACCTCGAGGTCGTCGGGGTCCACACCGGCTGGTTCCTCGGGACCCGTCCCCGCGGCCGGGTGCTTGCCGAACAGCCGGAGGACACTCGCCGGGAGATACCGCCTCGTGAGTTCGGGCGTTCCGGGGACGAGATACCCCCGAAGGGCGACGGTAACCGCCGAGAGGACGAGGACAACGGCGGCAGCCGGGGGTGACAGGAGCGCAACGACCCCGGCGAGGAGGGCGGCGATGAGCAGGTTGACCACCGTACAGGGGAGACAGCGGTTGTCGCCGGTGTACTCTGGCTGGCGGAGACGGTCCAGCAACGACCCGCGTTCTGACATCGGCTCCGTTTCGGTGGCCGCGCACAAATGTCTGGCCCGTCCCGTGTGACGGACCGAAAGGACCATTCCGGGGACGTGCACAGTGTATGACGCGCGAGGGTGGCTGAGCTAGGACAAAAGCGGCGGGCTTAAGACCCGCTCCCGTAGGGGTTCGAGGGTTCGAATCCCTCCCCTCGCATCCGCGACGAACGGAGGTGAGGAGCGACCCGCTCGGGTCCGGTGACCCTCGGAGGGGTCAAACGGATGAAACACAGCGCGAACGCGGCGGACTCCGGCCGGGCAGTTCTACTGAGACGACTGACACTCGGCAGAAGCGGTGTGTCGAACAGGGTGTACCTGTCTCATTCCGCGGCGTCGACGCCGGTGATCTCGAACCGGGCCCCGCCCTGTTCACTCTCGGTCACGGCCACGTTCCACCCGTGTCCGTCGACGATCTGTTTGACGATGCGCAGGCCAAATCCGGTCCCCCTCTCGCTGGTCGAGTATCCCGCCTCAAAGACAGCCTCGCGCTCGGACTCGGGGATACCTGGTCCTGTGTCCGCCACATAGAACCCACCGTCCATCGCACTGACTTGGACGGTCACGTTATCACCGCCGTGTTCGACCGCATTCCGGTAGAGATTCTCGAACAACTGCTGGAGGCTGTTGCCGTTGGCCCGGATACGGCGTTTCGCTTCGGTGTTCAGCTCCGCCGACTCGCTCGCGACAGTCTGCCAGCTCTGCTCGGCGATATTCGCCAGCCCTACCGAACTTATCTCACCGATCCACTCGCCTTCTCGTGCCAGTGTCAACAGGTCGCTGACCAGTGCCTGACACCGACCGACCGCGTCGGCGGCGTCGTCGAGGTGCTCGCTGTTGCAGTCGTCACGAGCCAGTTCCAGCCTCCCCTCGGCAACACCCAGCGGGTCCCGGAGGTCGTGACTGACGATACTGGTAAACTCGTCTAACCGCTCGTTTCGACGCTTGAGACGCTGTTCCCGATGTTTCTGTTCGTTGATATCGCGGGTAGAACCGACAATCCAGTCCACGTCGCCGTCAACTCTGACCGGGGCAATGTGCGTGTTCCAATAGACAAGTCCATCGTCGGTTGGCGAGTCTCTGTTTGGAACCTGCTCCTCGGTGAGCGTCTCCTCATAACTGAGTGACTCTCCTTTTTTGATACACTTATGATACCTTTTTTCGATCTCTCGTCCACGAGCCTCGCCGAAGAGTTCCTGCGGTGTCTTTCCCTGGATATCATCGTTTGAGAGCCCAGTTGCGGACTCGAACGCCTGGTTCACTCGCTTGATAATAAATTCGTTATCCGAGTGCTCGATGATAAATAACATATCCTGCGCATTTTCGAACAACGTCTCAGTTTGCTTGAGGGTATTAATCTGCTCTTTTTGATCTGTGATGTCCTGTACGTATCCGCGCACTACCTCTGAATCCTGTTGTTGAATACGCTGACCTTGTGCAGTGACCCACCGTTGTTCCCCATCAGCTCTGGTCACTCGCACGTCCATGCTGTACGGCTCACCGGTTTCGAGACACTCTTCAAACCGTACTCTGAGTTGACCCCTGTCTTCCGGGTGGTAAAACTCAAATGCCTCATCTAACGGAAGGTCGGATTCGGGATTAAGGCCGTATATTCGTCGCTCGCCAGCAGTGTGCGTTGCCTTGTCCTCCTCTGGGTCGTATTCCCATGCACCGATCTCAGCCAGCTGCTCCATCTTAGCCATCAGATCCTGGGTTTGTTTTAATTCCCGTTCGCGTTCTTTCCGGTCGGTTATATCCTGCACGTACCCCCGGACTACGCCGTCGGAGTCTCCTCCGGTAACGGGGCCACCCCGGACGGTGACCCACTCTTGCTCGCCGTCTGGGGGGAGGAGTCGCACCTCAATCTCGTATGACTGGCCCGTTTCGAGACACCCGTAGATCCGGTCGGCGAGCGCTTCTCGGTCGTCCGGATGAACAGCGTCAAGCGCCTGTTCTAAGGTAAGCTCCTCGTCATCGTCGAGTTGATAGAACCGACGTACTCCCTCCGTCATTCTTAGATTCTCCTGCTCGGCATCATACTCCCAGACGCCGACATCAGCCAACTGCTCCATGTTCCGCATGAGGTCACGAGAACGCTCAAGTTCCTGCCGCCGTTCCTTCCGGTCGGTAATATCACGGCTGTTAATAACATACCCCTCGATGTCGGGATTGTCGAGTTGGTTGTTGCCGTTGGCCTCCATCCAGCGCCAGGAGCCGTCGGCGTGGCGAGCGCGGTATTCGACCGGGCCCGTCGCCCCCGGCGTGGCGACCCACTCCTCAAAGGTGCTCTTGAGACGCTCGCGGTCGTCGGGGTGAACGTACTCCCAGGCTGTGTCACCGGTCCGCTCGGTAGGCTCATGCCCAAAGATTCGCTCAACCGCGGGACTCTGATACTGAATGACACCGTCGGCATCAACGACCGAGATATTGTCTCTGGATTCCTCGACGAGCGCCTGGAACCGCTGTTCCTGTTCGCGGTGGTCGGTCAGGTTCCGGCCGACCCCGACGAGTCCGGTTGCACTCCCGTCCCCGTCGGTCAGACGTGCGCCGGTGAACTCGTAGGGGAGACGCTCGCCGTCGGCGGTGAGCAGGTCCGCCTCCACTGTGACCTCCCCGGTCGTGAGCGTCGTTTCGATAGCGTCGGCAATGGCCTCACGGTCGTCCTCGGTAAACAACTCGG